>JANYFU010000339.1 GCA_025359665.1 Caulobacteraceae bacterium | reverse complement strand
GTGGCCATGGCCAAACTGGCCGCCGAGGACCCATGGGTCGGCCTACCCTCGCGCGACCGCCTTTCGCGGGGCCCCAGGGCCAGTTTCGATCTGTTCGATCCCACCGAACTCAGCCCGGAGGCGCTGGAGGACCAGGCTCGGGTCGCCGAGGAAGCCGCGCGGGCCGTGGCTGGCGTCAGCAATTCCAATGGCGCCTCGGCGACCTGGTCGGCGTCGAGCTGGCGATTGGTGTCGACCGACGGCTTCCACGGCGAACACCGGGGAACGGCGTTCTCTCTGTCCGCCCAAGCCATCGCCGGAGAGGGCGCGGCCATGGAGCAGGGCCACGAAGGCCGCGCCACGCGCTGGCTCGAGGACCTGCCCACGGCGGAAGCGATCGGCGCGGAGGCGGGCCGGCGCGCGGTCTCGGCGCTTGGCGCCCGCAAGATCGATTCGACCACGGCCCCGGTGATTTTCGAGAATCGGCTGGCCGGTTCCCTGCTGGGTCCGCTGATAAGCGCCATCGCCGGGCCGGCGGTGGCGCGGGGCGTGTCGTTTCTGAAGAACAGTCTCGGCAAGGCGATCTTTTCCAAGTCGGTGACCCTGACCGACGATCCACATAAGCTTCGTGGCCTCGGCTCCTCGGCCTTTGACGACGAGGGCGTCGAAAATCAGCCAATGAATCTCATCGACCAGGGTGTCCTCACCACCTGGCTACTCAATTCCAGCACGGCGCGCCAACTCGGCCTGGAAACCACCGGCCACGCCTCGCGCGGTCTCGCTGGGCCGCCGGGCGTCTCGCCGTCGAACCTGATCCTCCACCCCGGCGAGCATGATCAGGCGACGCTGATGCGCGACGCCGGATCCGGCGTGCTGGTCACCTCGATGTTCGGGCCGTCGATCAATTCCAACACTGGCGACTGGTCGGTGGGCTGTTCGGGCCATTGGTTCGAAAATGGCGAGATCGCCTATCCGGTCACCGAGATCACCGTGGCGGGCAATCTGATCGATATTTATGCACGGCTGATCCCTGGCTCGGATCTGTTGCGCCGGGGCTCGGCGGACACCCCCTCGGTGCTGGTAGATGGGCTGGCCATCGCCGGAAAATAGGGATTGATCATGCCCGACAAACAGCTTCTGCACCTCGTCATCGGCGGTGAACTCAAGGACGTGGCGGGGATCGAGTTCAAGGACCTGTCGAAGGTCGACCTGGTCGGCGCCTATCCCAGTTATGACGCGGCCTTCGCCGCATGGCGGGCGCGCGCCCAGTCCACGGTCGATAACGCCCTGATGCGCTATTTCATCATCCACGCCCACAAGCTGCTCGATCCGCTGGTGGAAAAAGCTACTCGCGCCTGAGGAGCCGCTCGGTCAGCAGTGTTCCCCACCACTGGCCGCGAAAGTCGGCCTGGATCGCCACCGGATCATAGGCGGGACTCTGAACCCACTCCAGGAATGAAAGGCCGGCCGGTTCGCCCTCGGTCAGATAGCGCTCGAAGATATAGTCCAGCACCCCGGTCAGCCCGGCGCGGACGTGTAGATATTTTGGCGACAGCTGCGAGATCGCCTGCCTGATCGGCTGGCCCTGCCGGAAGTGCTTGTAGAACACCCCCATGATCCCGGCGCGGTCAGCGCCCGACTTGCAGTGCATCAAGGCCGGATAGCGGACGGTGTCGAACAGCCGTTGGGCGCCCAGCACCTTTTCCGCCGTCGGCACATCGCGGGAGGCGATCACGAAATCCACCAGTTCCAGCCCGTAGCGCCGGCAGGCGTCCACTTCCAGCGCCCGGAAACTGGTCTGGAAACCGCCGCGCAGATTGATCACGGTCTTGATCCCGCGATCCGCCCAGGCCTTGAACTGGAACGGCCAGGGCTGGTTGGCGCGGACCAGTTCCTCGGAGATCCAGTGGGCGTTGGAAAACCCCAGCCGCAGCCAGGCATGGTCCTTCCAGAGATAGTCGGCCACGGCCCGGCGTCGTCCGACGCCGGTGGAAAGGTCAAACTGGGTCAAACAGCCTCAGTCCCGTTTGGAGAACAAGGCGTCGGCGGCGGCCCGACTGGATTGCTTCTTAGCGATCCGCGCCCGGGCCCGGGCGATCTCGGCTTCCAGCATTTCGATGCGCTCCAACAGTTCGTCCGCGCCGTAGAGTTCCAGATCCTCGCGCGACACATCCAGCAGCGCCTGGCCCCGCGCGCGACGCGCCTCCGCCGGTTCTTCCGCCATGCCAGGCTCTCCCTTTGCCGATGCTCGGCCAAGGCGCTATCTGGGGCGGGCGGGGTAACCGCGCAAGATCAAGAGAGGGAAGCCCCATGCCACAGGCCGAAATGACCGCCATCGAGATCGAGGGCGGCAAGGGACCGGCCTCGGCGCTCCGGGCAACCCAGATCCCGCCCCCCGCCACCGGCGAAGGGCAGATCCTGATCGCCGTCCACGCCGCCGGCGTCAACCGGCCAGACATCATCCAGCGACTGGGCTTCTACCCCGCGCCGCCCGGCGCGCCGGCGACCATGGGCCTGGAAGTGGCGGGAACCGTAGCGGTCGGCGCGGGTCGCTGGCGCGAGGGCGACCGGGTCTGCGCGCTGCTTGGCGGCGGTGGATATGCCCAGTTCGCGGTGTGCGACGCCCGCCACGCCCTGCCGATCCCCGGCGACCTAGACTTCACCCAGGCGGCCAGCTTGCCCGAGACGGTCTTCACCGTCTACGCTAACGTCTTTGAGCACGGGTCGCTGAAGGCCGGCGAAACCCTGCTGGTTCACGGCGCCACCTCGGGCATCGGCGTGGCCGCCATCCAGATGGGCAAGGCCGCCGGCGCCCGCGTCATCGCCACCGCCCGGGGCAAGGACAAGGCCGCCGAAGCCCTGACCCTGGGCGCCGACATCGCCGT
>JANYFU010000332.1 GCA_025359665.1 Caulobacteraceae bacterium | reverse complement strand
ACGTTGACTGAAGTCGCCTCGGTGACGGCGGTTAGGTTGGGGCTCTTTTCCATGTTTCCAGAGCCGCCAACGCTGCAAACGGAGTAGTTCGCGCCGCAGCCGCCGCCGATGCTGGAGAATCCTGGTCCGCCCGGGTAGCTTCCGTCATAGGATGGGACGTTGTAGCCGCGCGCGTATTCGCCATATATGTAGACTCCCGTCTCGGCCAGCGCCTGGACACTGTAAGCCGCATAGGCGGGCTGGGTCCCGAGGATGGCGGCCCCCAGCGACGATATCGCCATCGTCAATGCGGCTTGTTTCAACACGATTTGCATTTTCGGCCCCTGGACTCACGAAAGCCGGTCCGCGCATCGGAGGCCGGCGAGGCGGAAATGTCCGGCCTCATATGCAAAGACGAAATCACGAGAGAAAGAGGGCCATGATCGTCGGCTTATTTTTCTCTGCCGCCTCTTCTTAAACGTTTGGTCGCCGGCGAGCCTGGGCAATACCGCCGTTCCTGAGTGGCGAGATCGTCCAGGGTGTCGGCCATGTCCATCTGAGCGATGTCGCCCATCCGGGCCAACTGGGCCAGGAGGGCGCGGAACTCGGCATAGGCGCCGCAGCCCTCGGCCACCCTGCCGTGCCTGGTCTCGACGCCGCCGAGCTGTTCGACGCCGATCGCCAGATCGCGCAGGCGCCGCGGCTCTCCGGGCCGCTTCGCCAGCCAGTCACGCCGGGCCTGGATGTTGGCCTTCATCATGGCGAGCCCTTCGGCGACGCGATGGTTGTCGGTCAGCGCCTCGGCTTGGTCGAGCCGCACCACCTGCAATTGCCGCGCCGCTTCGAGATCGTCGGGATCGAACGCCACCATCCCTTGAAGGTCGAAGGCTGTTTTGGAGAGCAGAGCCAGGGCCTCGCCATATCGATCCATCGACAACAGCGTCGAACCCAGCGCCCAGCGCGCATGGGCGAGCCGCAGCGCCGCCAAAGGCGAATTCGGGTAGAGCCGCGTCGTGGATTCGAGCAGTGTGACCGTGTCGCGATAGGGTTGCAGCGAAGCCTTGGCGCCGACAGCGTAGAACAGCCCCTCAGCCAGCAGGTCCATGGCCTTGCAGCGCTCCAGGAGCCCGTCGAGGTCATTGCTGACCGGCAGGATCGCGAGAGCGGCCCGCGCCTTCGGGATCACGCCGGAGAAGTCGTTCTTCCAGCGGCGCGCCGCGGCATGTTCGCTCAGCAATTCTCCCCGCACCGTCGCCGAAATTCTTGCGTCAGCGGCAGCGATGGCGTCGGCCCGGGCTAGCGTCGCGAGCGCCCTGTCGGCGGCGTGATCGGCCGCGCTCTCGATCCGCGAGCGATAGATCAGGGCGGTGACCTTGAGCTCCGGCGCGGTCGCTTCCCCGTCGTCGCCAAGGACGGCGAGGGCGCGGTCGAGGTTGCCCCGGGCGGCGGCGGGATCGGCGAGATTGCGGTATCCGGGCACCCCCCGTACCTGGGCCAGCCGGATCAGGCCCCGCGCCGCCTCCAGGCGAACGGCGTCCGGCGCGCCCGGGCCACGCGAGAGCCTGTCAAGGTAGTGCTGCGCCACGTCGGCCACCTCGCCGCGCAACGCCAGGGTCCGGGGCCGTGCTTCCAGGCGGTCCATCAGCGTGAACAGCAGATAGCGCGCCGCGCCGCGGGCGTCGTCGAAGCGGGCGGTGGCTTCGGCGCGGGCGCGTTCGGCGCGGATCGAGGCGAGCGTCGCCGCGCCGGTCGCGACCAGAAGCGCCAGCACGGCCAGGGTCGAGGCCGCGACTCCAACCTTGTTGCGCTTGATGAACTTGCCCGCGCGATAGGGGAACGTGTCCCCGCGCGCCAAGACCGGCTTGCCGGTGCGCCATCGATCGAGATCGGCTAGCAGCGCGGCGACCGTTCCGTAGCGGTCGGCTTCGTCGGCCGCGGTCGCCTGGGCCGCAATGGCGGAAAGATCGCCGTCCGCCCCGCCCGCGATGACACCGATCAGGATGCGCCCGAGCGCGAAGACGTCATCGGCGATCGAAGGCTCCGCGCCCGCCAGTCGTTGTGGGCTGGCGAACTCGCGCGTCATGGCGCCGGCCACCGCCGCGGCGTCACGCTCCCCGGTCAGCAGGCCGGCGACGCCGAAATCCAGCAGGCGTACACGGCCGTCCGAATCCACCAGAATGTTGAAGGGTTTCAGATCGGCGTGCGCGACCAGACGCCCGTGCGCGAACTGCACGGCGCGCGCGGCCTGCTGGAACACGGCGACACGCGAGGCGAGCGCCAAGGGCGCGACAGCCTCATCGAAGGGCGCGCCATTCACGAAATCCATGATCAGGTACGGCAGGCCCTCCGGCGTCACGCCGCCGTCGGTGAGCCGGACGATGTCGGGGTGATCGAGCCTGGCCAGGATACGCCGCTCGGCGTCGAACGCGCGCCTGGCCTCGTCGCCGAGGTGGGCGCGGATCAGCTTGATCGCCACGGTCTGCTCGAACAGCCCGTCGTCGCGTTCGCCGCGCCAGACATCGCCCATTCCGCCCTGACCGATCCGCGCGGTCAGACGAAACGGACCGATCCGGCCCGGCGCCTCGACGCTTGATCCGGCGCGGGTGTCGATCGCCTCGGTGGGCATGACGGCGCGCGCCGCGTGCCCGGCCTCGATCCGCGCCAGACGGGCCAGCACTTGCGTCGGTTCGCGCGCCAGCAGACGGGCGCGGAAACGCGCGTGGCCTGGATAGGCGCTCAGGCGCTCGAAAAGGTCGAGCGCGCGCAGCTCGATGTCAGTTGAGGTCGGCTTGGGTCGAGCCATTCATATAGTCCAGCAGCCAGGCGCGCGCGGCCTGCCAGCGTCGCTTGATGGTGCGGCCTGGAACGCCCATGGCGGCGGCGGTTTCCTCCACGGTCATTCCAAGCATGAACCGCAGCTCGACGATCTCCGCCCGTTCCGGAGAAAAGGCCGCCAGCGCCGCCAAGGCTTCGTCGATCCCGACGACGTCGACCGACGGTTGCTGTTCGCCGCCAGGCCACCGGGTCAGCAGCATCGGCGGGCTTCTCTTGGCGGAAGCCGCCCGGCGCGCCTCGTCGATCAGGATCTGGCGCATCGTTCGCGCCGCGATCGCGAGCAGATGGCCTTGATCGACCGCGCCGGACAGATTGGCGCGGATCAATCGGATAGCCGCCTCATTGGCCAGTTCCGTGGGCTGCAGAACACGGCCGAGCCCATTGGTCGACATGATCCGCCTGGCCATGGTCCGCATCTCGCCATAGCATACGGCCAGCATGTCGGCCGACATCGGACCAAGGCCGCCCGCTTCTCCCGCCGAAGGTTCGCGCTCCTGGAAATCCATGCCCCATAGGTGAGGGAATTTATCGCTTCCGTCCAATCCCGATTTGAGACCCGAGGCCCTGAGGTTCAGGCCTGCGCCTCCTTTGCCCTCTGCCGTTCGTTGATGGCCGCGCGCAGGTCCGCTCCCCAGCCGGCCGCGTCGGCGCCCAGGGCCACCTGGGGCGGGGCGATCTCCGGGCCGGCGCCGGGAGGCAGGGGCGGGGTGAAATAGCCCAGCGCATAGCTGCCCATGGCGTAGCCGAGCAGGCCCTGGAGCTTCTTGTCCAGGGTGCGGGCGACGGCGGGCGGGCAGGAGAGATACTGGTTCTCTTCCTGCCTCAACCATCCCAGGCAATAGGTGATGTTGACGCCGATCCGGTCCGCGCCGGTGGTGTTCTCGCCGCCGGAGTGGATCACCGAGCCGGAATAGACCAGCACCGAACCGGCCTTCATCTCGGCGTAACCGATCTCATGCGGCTCGGCGCGCCGGCCGTCCTCCCAGGTTGGGCTGCCTGGAACCACCCGGGTGGCGCCGTTGGCCTGGGTGAAATCAGTCATCGCCCAGATGGTGTTGAGCTGAGGCTCGACGTCTTTCAGGAAGCCGCCCCAGGCTAGGCGGTCGCGATGCAGGGGCTGGCGGCCCTGGCCGGGCTTGATGCGGATCACCTGGGTCAGATGCAGCTGATAGCGGTCGCAGGCGCGTAGCAGATAGGCATCGCAGGCCGCCAATATGGCTGGGTGCATGACCAGGTCGCGGCTGGCCGGCGAGCGGGCGACCAGCGCGCCGGTGCGGGTCGTCTCGAAACCTGTAAAGTCGTCCCGGCCCACGGGGGTGGCCTCGATGTAGGGGGTCAGCTCAGCCATAACCGCCGCCACCTGTTCCGGCGGGATCACGTCATCGAGGATCAGGGCGCCGTCGGTGTCGAGAATCGCGGCGATCGCCTCGGACGGTGCGTCGGCGGGCAGGTGCTGGAGGCTGGGCATGGCGATCCATCCGGTTGGAGGTTGGTCGCCAGCTTCGGCTCGCCTTCCACCGCCAGTCAAGAGTCCCGCTCGCGTTTTAGCCGCGCCTTAATTCACCCGCCGCGTCAGCCCCGCCCAATAGGGCTCCCGCAGGTCCTTGCGCAGAATCTTGCCAGAGGCGTTGCGGGGCAGGGCGTCGATGAAATCGACACTCTTCGGCGCCTTGAAGGTGGCGATGCGGGTGCGGGCGAAGGCGATGATGCTGGCCGGGTCGGGGGTGGCGCCGGGCTTGAGGGCGACAACCGCCTTCACCGCCTCGCCCCATTTTTCGTCCGGTATGCCGATCACAGCCACCTCCGCTACGTCCGGATGACCATAGATCGCGCTCTCGACCTCGGCCGGATAGACGTTCTCGGCCCCGGTGATGATCATGTCCTTCACCCGGTCGTGGATGTAGAGATAGCCGTCGTTGTCCAGATAGCCGGCGTCGCCGGTGCGCAGCCAGCCGTCCGTGTCGATGGTCGTGGCGGTGGCCTCGGGCAGGTTCCAATAGCCCGCCATATTGGCGCTTGAGCGCGTGGCGACCTCGCCGACCGTCCCCGCCGGCAGGCTGGCGCCCGCCTCGTCGATGATCTTGAGCTCCACGCCCGGCATGGCCAGGCCGGCGGCTCTCATACGCGGTGTCCCGGCCGGATCGTGATCCTCCGGCGGCAGGTAGACGATGGTGCCGCAGGTCTCGGTCATGCCGTACTGCTGGCAGAAGCCGCAGCCGAACACCTCCATGCACTCTCTCAGCAGGTCGAGCGGGATCGGCGAGGCGCCGTACATGATGAACTTCAGCCGGCTGAAATCGACCTCGCGGGCGCGCGGTTGCCGCACCACAATCTGCAGCGCCGCGGGCACCATGAACATCTTGGAGATTCGGTCGAACTCGATGAAGTCGAGCACCTTGAAGGGATCGAACTCGCGCGCCACGACGCCCTTGGCCCCGTTCAGCAAGCCGACCATGCCCCAGCCCGTGCCGCCGATATGCGCCACGGGCATCGCCACCAGACTGACATCGTCCGGACCCCAGTCATTCCAGTCCAGACCGGCCTCTGCGGCGGCGCGCCGGCCGCTGAGCAGATTGTGGTGGCTCAGCATGGCGCCCTTGGGCTTGCCGGTGGTGCCGGAGGTGTAGAGCTGCACGGCGATGTCGTCGGGGGTAATGGTGACAGGTGGCGGCGTGGTCGCGGCGGCGTCGCGCCAAGTCTCAAAGATCGGATAGGAATGATCGCCCGCCTCCATGGCGATGATCCTCAAGGGGTGGCCCGTCAGGGCCGTAACATCCTCGGCGGTGGCGATTACCTCGGGGCCGACAAACAGCAGCGGCGCCCTGGCGTCGCCGACGATATAGGCGGCTTCCGCCGCGGCCAGGCGCCAGCCGATCGGCGTCATCACCGCGCCCATTTTCGCCGCCCCGAACAGCAGCTCGAAATAGTGATCGCTGTTCTTGCCGACATAGGCGATCCGCTGGCCCTTGGTCAGGCCTTCCGCCAGCAGGGCGTTTGCCACCTGGTCGCCATGGCGGTTGAAGCCGGCGAAGCTGGTCTCCCGCCCCTCGAAGGTCAGGGCGATGGCGTCGGGGCGCTCCATGGCGTGATAGCCGGCGATGTCGCCGAGGGTCCGCATGCGGGCGAAGTCGATAGGCGTGGCGGTCTGGGTCATGGCGCCTGATTGAAGGGCCGAACCTCGCGTCAGGCAAGCGCCGGTTGGTGGGGCCTTATCTCGACGCCGCCGCGTCCCTGGCCTCCTGCGCCTCCGCCTCGGCCAGATGGGCGGCCTTCCAGTCCATCGCCCGCTGCACGCGCCGCCGCACGCTGGGGTGGTCGTAGAACAG
>JANYFU010000313.1 GCA_025359665.1 Caulobacteraceae bacterium | reverse complement strand
CGGCTCAGGCCATAGGCCACAACCTCCGCCGGTGGCAAACGCGCGGGCAGGTTGGGAATTCTTAATCTGGAGCGCAATGCGGGCCGCGCGCCGCTGGGGTAAGAGACCCCAGCCCCACCGCCGGAGGAAACCCCCGATGTCCCGACGTTTCGTTCACGCCGCCCTGGCTTGCGCCATCACCGCCGTCGCCCTGCCGGCCTGCGTGTTAGCGGCGCCCGGTCCCTCCGGCCTGGCGGTCACCACCAGCATCCCCGGCCCGGACGGCGGCTGGGACTACGCCAGTTTCGATCCGGCGCGGCGACGCGTCTATGTCGCCCACGGCGACAAGGTGACGATGATCGAGGCCGACACCGGCAAGGTGACCGCCGACTTCGCCCAGGGCTCGCACCTGCACGCGGTCGTGCCGATTCCGGATACCGACCTGATCGTCACCACCAACAGCGGCGACAACACCGCCCGGGTGCTCAGCGCCGCGGACGGCAAGCTGCTGGCCTCGATACCGGCGGCCAAGGACACCGACAGCGCCGTCTATGACGCGGCCAGCGGCCTGCTTGTGGCGATCGGCGGCGACAGCGGCGAGATCACCCTGGTCGACCCCAAGGCGCGCAAGGCGGTCGGCTCGATCGTGCTTGGCGGCGCGCTCGAATTCGGCGTGGTCGACGGCAAGGGCAAGCTCTACATCAATGTCGAGGACAAGAACGAGATCGCGGTGGTGGACATCGCCGCGCGCAAGCTGGTCACCCGTTATCCGATGCCGGGCTGCCAGGGCCCGACCGGCCTGGCCCTGACCGCCGACGGCCGGCTGATCAGCTCATGCCGCAACGGCGTCGCCAAGATCGTCGATGCGGCCACGGGCAAGGAGATCGCCTCGCTGGCGATCGGCCAGGGCCCGGACGCGGTGTTCCAGGACGCCGGCCGAGCCCAGGCCTACATCCCGTCCGGCCGGACCGGGACCCTGGCGGTCATTGCCCTGGCCGGCCCGGCGAACAATACGGTGATCGACACCGTCACCACCAAGCCGGGCGCGCGGACGGGAACCGTCGATCCCAAGACCGGACGGATCTACCTGCCCTCGGCGTCCTACACCCCCGCCGGGGCGCCCGGTCAGAAGCCGGGAGTAACGCCCGGATCGTTCGCGGTGCTGGTGGTCGGTCGGTAAGGGTCGGTCATCCCGAAATCATCGGGGAAAGGCGATCCTGGCCTCAAGGCCGGGTGCGGCGTCATGCAGGCTCAACTCGGCCCCATGCAGCCGGGCCACCGCCGCCACCAACGCCAGGCCAAGGCCGTTGCCGGGGGTCGAGCGGCTCGACTCCAGGCGGTGAAACCGGTCCAGCACCCGTGTCCGCTCGCTGGCCGGCACCCCTGGCCCGTTGTCGATGACCGAGACCTGTACGCCTGGCGCCGCAACGCCGCCCGGCGCCGCGCACCGGACACGAACAGCCGCGCCGGGGCCGGCGTGGCGCAGGGCGTTCTCGACCAGATTGACCAGCATCTGGGTCAGCAATTCCGGATCGCCGTCGATGGTCAGGGGGCCCGGCGTCTCCAGGCTAAGCGATCCGCCCGCGTCCTCGGCCGACGGCGCGAAGGCTTCCACCACGGTGCGGGCCACCTTGCTCAGATCGGTGGGACGGAAGGCCGCGCGGCGGGCGCCACCCTCGATCTGGGAAATGCGCAGCAAAGCCGCGAAGGTGCCCAGGATCGCATCCAGATCCTCCAGCGCCGCCTCGGTGGTCTCAACGCTACCGGGATCCGCAAGGCTGGTTTCCAGCCGCTGGCGAAGGCGGGTGAGGGGGGTGCGCAGATCGTGGGCCACGTCCTGCGAGACCTGACGCAAATTCTCCATCAGGCCGGAGATGCGGTCGAGCATGCGGTTGAGGGTGATCGCCAGATGGTCGAGTTCGTCATCGTCGCCCCGCACCGGCACGCGCCGGCTCAGGTCACCGTCGATGATCGCCTGGGCCGTGCCGTTGATCGAGGCGATACGCCGCTGGACCCCGCGACCCAGGCCATAGCCACCAGCCACTCCCAGGACGAGAACGCCGAGGAAAGCCACCTCGAAGCCGCGCAGCAAAACTCCATCCAGGGCTTCCACGCGTTCGGCGTCATCGCCCACCAGCAGTCGGAAGCCGCCCGGCAGGGTGGTGGCGTAGAGTCGGGTGCGTTCGGGGTGACCGCCAGGCTCATCCACCGTGCCGACCGACCAGCCTGGCGGAGCTTTGGGCAGGATCAGCCGGCCGGCCAGAACCTCCCCCGCGGGCGACACCAATCCATAGTCCAGAGCGCCGGGTGCGTGATCGCGTTCACGCACCGCTTGAACCACGCCGGTGAGTCCCTCGCTCTGATATTCCCGCGCCATGGCGGCGGATTCAAACAGGATGCGCTTGTCGAACTGGCGACCCAGGGCGGCCCTGGTGGTCAGCAGCGTGACCACGCCCAGCGCCACCACGGCCACGGCGAAGATCACTGTGTAGAACGCCGCCAGTCTCAGGCTCGAGGAGCGGAACACGCGGCCTCACGGCTCCCGGATGCTATAGCCGGCGCCGCGCACGGTGTGGATCAGCTCCGGCGATCCTTCCCGGGCCAGCTTGCCCCGCAGGCGGCTCATGTGGGTTTCGACGATGTTGGTCCTGGGGTCGAAATGGAAGTCCCAGACGCTCTCCAGCATCATCGTGCGGGTGACGATCCGCCCGGCGTTGCGCATCAGATATTCCAGCAGCTGATATTCACGGGGCTGCAGATCGATCCGCTGTCCGGCCCGCGTCACCGACCGGGTCAGCAGATTGATCTCAAGATCGGCGACCCGGAGCGCGACCTGGACGTCCTGGGGCGGCGGGCGGCGGGCCAGGGCATTGACCCGGGCCAGAAGCTCGGCGAAGGCGAAGGGCTTGACCAGATAGTCATCGCCGCCGGCTTCGAGCCCTTCGACGCAATCGTCGATACCTCCGATCGCGGTCAGCAGCAGGACCGGCGTCTTGACCTTGGCGGCGCGGATCGTGCGCAGAATGGAGAGGCCATCGAGTTGCGGCAGCATACGGTCGAGAATGATCACGTCATAGGGTTCGCCCGCCGCCAGCAACAGTCCGTCGCGACCCGAAGCGGCGTGATCGATCACGTGCCCCGCCTCGCCCAGCGCCCGCTTCAGATAGGCGGCGGTCTCGCGATCGTCTTCCACCAGCAGCAGCTTCATCGGCCCGCCATACCCAACCCCGCCCTGGACCCCTATACCGCTCTTGCGCGATATGGCCGATCTGGCCTTAACAGAGCGCGCGGCCTTTTTGGAGCAACACGGCGGGATGGCTTCGGCGAAGGACATTGCCAACAGGCGGCCGATCACCGCGGCGCTAATGCTGGCGACCCTGATGGTGACGCTGGATTCCACTATCGCCAATGTGGCCCTGCCGCATATCCAGGGCAGCGTCTCGGCGGCCCAGGACCAGATCACCTGGGTGCTGACCTCCTACATCATCGCCACGGCGATCATGACGCCCCTGTCGGGGTGGCTGGCCCAGAAGATCGGTCGCAAGCGCATGTTTCTGATGTCGATCTTCGGCTTCGTGGTCGCCTCGATGCTTTGCGGCATCGCCACCAGCCTGCCGGAGATCGTGCTCTTTCGGCTGCTTCAAGGCATCGCGGGGGCTTCGATGATGCCGCTGTCGCAGAGCGTGATGCTGGACATGTATCCACCGAAGCAGGTGCCCCAGGTGATGGCGATCTGGAGCTCGGCGGTGATCCTGGGGCCGATCATGGGGCCGGCCCTGGGCGGCTGGCTGACCGAGGATCTGTCCTGGCGATGGGTGTTCTTCATCAACCTGCCGATCGGCATCCTGGCCTTCCTGATCCTGAATTTCTACATGGACCGGGACGAAGGCGGGCGGGAGCGACCGTTCGATTTCCTGGGTTTCGGGGCCCTGGTCACCTTCGTCTGCGGCTTTCAGCTGCTGCTCGACCGCGGACCCAGTCAGGACTGGTTCGACTCCAAGGAAATCTGGGTCGAGGCGACCATGGCGGTGGTCGGGCTGTGGGTGTTCGTCGTCCAGACGATCACGGCGGAGCAACCGTTCTTTCACCGGGACCTCGCCAGGGACCGCAATTTCGTCACCACAACCATCTTCGGCTTCTTCACCGGCGCGCTGCTCTATGCGTCATCGGCCTTGCTGCCGACGTTGATGCAGAACCTGCTGGGTTTTTCAGTTCTGCAGAGCGGCTATGCCAGCATGCCCCGGGGGCTGGGCTCATTGATCGCGTTCCTGGCCGTGCCCACGCTGCTGCAGCGGTTTGGAGCCCGGCGGGTGCTGTTCGCCGGATTGATCATCTCCATGGTCGCGCTGTGGCAGATGACCCAATTCGATCTGTCGATGACCGCGACGCCGATCATGATCTCGGGACTGGTTCAGGGTCTCGGCACGGGCCTGCTGTTCGCGCCCCTGACGACGCTCGCCTATGTGACGCTGTCGCCCGTGCACCGCACCGAGGGCACCATCGTCAGCACCATGGCGCGAAGCCTGGGCTCAAGCGCCGGTATCTCGGTGATTCAGGCGGGAATCATCAGCAAGTCGGCCATGGCCCACTCGGTTCTGGCCAACCACGTCCAGCCCAGCGACCCGGTCTTCGCCGCGGTGAACCCTGCGTTCATGAACCCGGACACAACTTTGGGGGCCGAGATCCTGAACGGCGAGGTGACCCGCCAGGCAACCATGATCGCCTATGACGCGGTGTTTGGCATGATGATCCCGATGATCATCGTCATGATTCCCCTGCTGTTGTTCATTCGCCCGCCGGCCCAGCCGACGGTGGCGCACCTGGAGGCGGTCGATTAGGTCGGCCTGGTCAAACGACCTGCCCCGCGCACCAGCCGCTCGCCCAGGCCCACTGGAAGTTGTAGCCACCCAGCCAGCCGGTGACATC
>JANYFU010000277.1 GCA_025359665.1 Caulobacteraceae bacterium | reverse complement strand
ACCCCCGACCTGAAGGCGGCCCTGTGTTTCGTTGAGCCGCTTGGTGGCAAGGAAGCGCCGACCGTGATCACGGCTCTGAACCGGGCGTCGCGGTTTCTTCGCCTGCGGCTGGGGCCGGCCATAGACATGAAATACACGCCGTCGCTGAAATTCATTCACGACGACAGCTTCGACACCGCCGAGCACATCACCCGCCTGCTGGACGATCCGCGCGTGCGCCGCGATCTTGAAACGCCAGCGGACGGCGAAGACACTTCGGGAGACCCCGCCTGATGGCGCGGCGGCGCAAGGGCGACGCGGTTTCCGGTTGGATCTGTCTCGACAAGCCTCTGGATCTGGGCTCGACCCAGGCGGTGGGCAGGGTGCGGCGAGCCTTCAACGCCCAGAAGGCCGGCCACGCCGGCACTCTCGATCCTCTGGCCACCGGCATACTGCCGATCGCTTTGGGCGAGGCCACCAAGACCGTGCCGTTCCTGGTGGAGGCCGACAAGACCTATCGCTTTTCGATCCAGTGGGGCGTTGAGACCGCCAGTTTCGACCGCGAAGGCGCGGTGACGGCCACGTCCGAGGTGCGTCCGGCCGTCTCGGCGGTGGCCGAGGCGCTGAAAGCCTTCGTCGGCGAGATCGACCAGATTCCACCCGACTATTCGGCGGTCAAGGTCGATGGCGCCCGGGCCTACGACCTGGCCCGGGAAGGCGTGGCGATGGAGCTCAAGGCCCGCCGCGTGGTGATCCACGGCGCGCGGGTGACGGGGTCGGATGGCGACGATGGCGTCGATATCGAGATGGAGTGCGGCAAGGGAACCTACGTGCGGGCCCTGGTGCGCGATCTCGCCGCCGTGCTGGGCGCCAAGGGCCATGTCAGCGCCCTTCGCCGCACCCG
Organism: Caulobacteraceae bacterium; assembly: GCA_025359665.1. Taxonomy (GTDB): domain Bacteria; phylum Pseudomonadota; class Alphaproteobacteria; order Caulobacterales; family Caulobacteraceae; genus Acaudatibacter. The sequence continues at coordinate 1,589 of JANYFU010000277.1, read as the reverse complement.
GGTCGGCCCGTTCACCGAGGCCAACGCCACGGCACTGGAAGTTCTGGAACAGATGTGCCATACGGACCACGCCCTGGAGGTTCTGCTTCCGGTCGAGACCGCGCTGGACGACATCCCGGCGCTGGCCGTGACCACCGAAGACGCCTTCAGATTGACGCAGGGACGTTCGATCGTTCTGCTCCCCAGGCAAGTGGAAACCCTGAAGCCGATGCTTGTCGCTTCGCGTACCGTTTCCGCCCGCCATGGAACGCGGATCGTCGCTCTCTGCGAGATGCGGGCGGGACGGCTCAATCCCACGCGTGTCTTCAATTTCAGCTGAGCGGAAAGCACCCGATGTCGATAACCGCCCTACGCAAGACCGAACTGATCCACACCCACGCCCGCTCCGAGGGCGACACCGGCTCGGCCGAAGTGCAGGTGGCCATCCTGTCCGAACGGATCGCCAACCTGACCGAGCATTTCAAGACCCACAAGAAGGACCACCACTCGCGTCGTGGCCTTCTCAACATGGTTTCCCAGCGCCGCTCGCTGCTCGATCACCTGAAAAGCACCGACGAAGGTCGGTATCAGGCCCTGATCGCGACCCTGGGCCTGCGCCGCTGACGGGGCGCGGGCTTCCAGCCCGCGTTTCGAGACTAAAGAAGCGGGCGGGGACGCCCGCGCTCCACATCCGGCGCTCGCCCATCGACAGGCATGAGAGCGCCGGACCCCCGCGCCCCGAGTCGGAGCGCGGTTTCGTACGCCGAGGGTTCAGAAGCAATCCTCATCCGCCTGTCGTGAAGGAGAGGATTCGGAAACCCGGCCCTTGAAAGCCACCCGCCGCCTGTCCGCCGCCTTAGGGAATCCGCCCTGGGGTCTTAAGAACAAGAAAGAACGAAACTAATGTTTGATATCCGACGCAAGTCCATCGATTGGGCCGGTCGCAAGCTGACCCTGGAAACCGGACGCATCGCCCGCCAGGCCGACGCCGCCGTCCTGGCCACCTACGGCGAGACCACGGTCCTGGCCACGGTGGTATTCGACAAGGCCCCCAAGCCGGGCCTCGATTTCTTCCCCCTGACCGTCAACTATCAGGAAAAGACCTATGCGGCCGGCAAGATCCCCGGCGGCTTCTTCAAGCGCGAAGCGCGCCCTTCCGAAAAGGAAACCCTGGTTTCCCGTTTGATCGACCGGCCGATCCGTCCGCTGTTCGTCAAGGGTTTCAAGCACGAGACCCAGGTGGTGATCACCGTGCTGTCGCACGATCTCGAGAACGATCCCGATATCGTCGCCATGGTCGCGACCTCCGCCGCACTGACCCTGTCGGGCGTGCCGTTCATGGGCCCGATCGGCGGCGCCCGCGTCGGCCTGATCAACGGGGAATATATCCTCAATCCGACCCTTGAGCAGATCAAGGACCCGACCAACAAGATGGATCTAGTCATCGCCGGCACCGACGACGCCGTGATGATGGTCGAATCCGAAATCCAGGAACTGGATGAAGACACCGTCCTGGGCGGCGTGATGTTCGCCCATCGCGGCTTCCAGCCGGTGATCCAGGCGATCATCGAACTGGCCGAGCACACGGCCAAGGAGCCCTTCGACTTCAC
>JANYFU010000242.1 GCA_025359665.1 Caulobacteraceae bacterium | reverse complement strand
CATGCCAACTCTGCTTCTGCTGCCCGGCGATGGGATCGGCCCGGAAGTCACCACCCAGGCTCGCCGGGTGGCCGAACGGGTGATGCCCGAACTGACCATCGAGACCCGCCCGTTCGGCGGGATCAGCTTTGACACCCTGGGCACGCCGCTCGCGGACGAAACCCTCGCGCTGGCCAAATCCTCCGACGCCGTGCTGATGGGCGCCGTGGGCGGTCCGCAATGGGCCGGCACCCCCCGCCATCTGCGCCCGGAGGCCGGGCTGCTGGGACTGCGCACCGGTATGGGCGTGTTCGCCAATTTGCGCCCGGCCCTGTGTTTCCCTGCCCTAGCCGACGCCTCGACGCTCAAGCGCGAGGTGATCGAGGGCCTGGACATCATGATCGTCAGGGAACTCACCGGCGGGGTGTATTTTGGCCAGCCGCGCGGAATCGAGGTGCTGCCCGATCTTCAGCGACGGGGCGTCGACACCCAGGTCTATACGACGTCCGAGATCGAGCGGGTTTCGCGCGTCGCCTTCGAACTGGCTCGCGGTCGAGGGAATAAAGTGACGTCTTGCGAAAAGTCCAATGTCATGGAAACCGGCCTGCTGTGGCGGGAGGTGGTCACCGCCTTGCACCACCGCGAGTTCCCGGACGTGACCCTGGAGCACATGCTGGCGGACAACGCCGCGATGCAGCTGGTCAAGAACCCGCGCCAGTTCGACGTTATCCTCACCGACAATCTGTTCGGCGACCTCCTCTCCGATGAAGCGGCCCAGCTGACCGGGTCGCTGGGCATGCTTCCGTCGGCGGCCATCGGTGTCGCGGGATCGCCCGGCCTCTATGAGCCGATCCACGGTTCGGCCCCCGACATCGCCGGCAAGGGCATCGCCAATCCCCTGGCCGCGATGCTGTCCTTCGCCATGGCGCTACGCTGGTCCCTGGCCCGCCCCGACCTGGCGGACAAGGTCACCGCCGCCGTCGACGCCGCTCTGGCGGCGGGCGCTCGCACGCGCGACCTTGGCGGAACCATGGGTTCGATTGAAATGGGCGACGCCGTCCTGGCGCGGCTTTAAGCTTGGTGGTCGCTCAGCAGAGCCGCCGCCCGACCATCCGCTCCAATATCCACGCCGGCGCCGCCTGTGGATCGGCCATGGCCTCCAGCGGCAGATAAAAGGTCTGTTCCAGACAGAACTGGCCGCGGATCGCCGCGTGTACGGTGCTGTCGGTGTAGACGATCCAGCTTGTCCCGGCCGGGAAGGCCACCTCGCGACGCGGAGCTTCGCGCTGATAACGCACATCCAGCTTCGAGGCGTCGTGCAGACCCAACATCAGGGTGTCATAGGGCGTTCGGGTGGCCCGCGTGACGCCAAGACGGCTCAGCAGCCACGCCTCGCCCGGCAAAGGCGCTCTTAGCCGGGTCGCCCACCGGTGGGCGTGGGTCTCAAACGGCTCGCCCATCCGCCAGATCCTGGGCTCGCCCGCCGGATTGATATTGGTGAAAACTCGCAGGATTCGCCGGCCCCCGGTGGGTTGGGAGGCGAAGGCGTCGATATGCAACCGACGGTCATCGCCGCGCGGGCTCTTTGAACCCTCGGCCACCTCCCGAGTCCGCAAACTGGTCCGGCCAGTCTCCAGCCACGGCGCGTATCGCGGCGCCTCGGCCTTGATCAGACTTTCGGCCCAGGCACGATAGCGCGCCATTAGCGCGGCCAGACGGATCTGGGCGGTTGGGTCCCGCGCGGCGCCCCGCACGACACCGCTGGGGGCAAGGCTGATGTTCTTGGCTTGGCCGTCGGAAAATCGAGGCGAGACCAGATCGGTCTCATCGGTTGTCAGGACGAAAGGCTGGCCCGGCAGGACGATCAGGCCCTCGCGCTCCAGAGTCAGGGCGAAGTTATCGGTCGTGGAGGCCGCGGCGATCATCAAACCTGTTCATACCCCGGTGGCGTGGATCGCGAAACGCGGCCATGGTGCGAACCGGCAAAAAGGGGAGCGGCGCGGGTGCCCATCACCAGCAATCACACATCGGTCGAGGACCTCAATCGGGCCAACGAGGGCAAGCTGCCCGGCCATCTGGGTCTGGTGATCACCACCGTGGAGCCCGGCCGGGTGGTGGGGCGGTTCCAGGTCAGGCCCGATCTGGTCGCCCACACCGGCTTTCTGCTGGCCGGGACGGTGCTCTCGATAGCGGACATCCTCTGCGCTTATGGCGTCTCCACCGTCTGGCCCGCCGGCGCCAGCGGCTTCACCACCGCCGAGGTCAAGTGTAATTTCATCGGCACCCTGACTGAAGGCGCGGTGGTGGTTTCGGCCACCATGCTGCACGGCGGGCGCACGACCCAGATCTGGGACGCCGCGGTGGAGGACGAGGCAACGGGCCGTCTTATGGCGGTGTTCCGCTGCACTCAGATCATTCTCTATCCCAAAGCCTGATAGCGGCCTGATGTCCGACCACCTGGTCCATGAAGCGGTCGGCCCATCGCTCACCGGCCGCGAGGCGGCGGCGACCCTGGCGGTGGGCGTCAACAGCCTGCTGGTGCTGGGCATATTGCCCGGGCTGCTGGGCGCGCTGGCGGACGAACATCGGCTGACCGCCTCCGGCATCGGCCTGACCGCGACGACCGAAGCCCTGTGCATGGGCCTATGCACCGGCGCCATGGGCCTGATCCGCTGGCCGGATCGCGTGCGCCTGATCGCCGTGGCAGCCTCGGTGGGTCTGGCCGCCGTCGATCTGATCTCCACGACCGCCGCCGATCTGCCGCTGATGGCTCTGCGCGGCCTGGCCGGGGCGGTGGAGGGGGTGTTGCTTTGGATCACCGTCTCGATGATCGCCCGCACGGTGACGCCCGAGCGCTGGGCCGGCGCTTTCTTCACGACCCAGACCCTGGCCCAGCTGTTGCTGGCCATCGCCCTGGCCGCGTTCATCATTCCAAGGTTCGGGGCCAACGGCGCCTTCGCGGCCCTGGCTTTATCGAGCCTGCTGGGCGTGGTTCCGGCGCTGATGTCGCCCCAAGGGTTCGCCCCACTGCCCACCGGCCCTGGTGAGAGCGAGGCCCCGCCCCCTAGGGGCTGGATCGCGTTGGCGGCGACCTTGGTGTTCGTCTCGGCCGCGGGGGCGGTAGGGGTCTATCTGCAGCCCCTGGCCCAGGAAGCCGGACTGGATGCCGGCGTGGCGCGGACAGCCCTCTGGACTTCGCTGGCCGCCCAGGTAGCCGGCGGCGCCCTGGCGACGGCTCTCGCCGGACGGGTGCGCTATTTCACGGTATTTATCATGACCTCAGTGGTCTATCTGGCGGTGTGGGTGATTTTTGGGGGCCATCCCGGCGCCTGGCTGTTCATCGGCGCGAACGCCCTGGCCGGTCTGTTCGGACTGTTTCTAGGACCGTTCCTGGTGCCCTTCACCATCGACGCCGACCCCAGCCGACGCGCAGCGATGCAGAGCGGCGCGGCGCAGCTTCTGGGAGGCGCGCTAGGCCCATTGCTGGCGTCTCAGGTTGTCGGCGAGCGCGACGTGCATGGCGTGCTGTGGCTCGGCGTCGGCCTGATGCTGACTGGCCTGGTGGCGGTGGCGGGGCTGCGATTCACGGCCCGACGAGACACCCTCCAGCCTTGAAATTGGGCGAAGGGCCGGAGCCTCTAACCTACTCGGGATCTCCGCCGCCGGCTTTTTCGCGCTCTTCCCGCTCCTTCAGTTCCTTCTTGATCAGGGCCTTTTCCGCCGCCTTGGCGGCTTTCACCCGCTCGCGGTCCAGGCGTTCGAACTGGTAATTGGGTTTGCGCGGCATACGGCGTCGTCCTCGGGCATAGGGGGCTCAA
>JANYFU010000235.1 GCA_025359665.1 Caulobacteraceae bacterium | reverse complement strand
ATCCAGCCGAACTGGCCACCCATCCGCTGCGCGTCGGCCTGTCGATGAAGGTGACCATCGACGTCGGAGGGGCCCGAGAGTGAGCGACCAACCGTCGGCGCCGGCCCCGATGAGCGGGGGCGCCCTGGCGATCACGGCGGTCGCCCTGGCGCTGGGCACGTTCATGCAGGTGTTGGACGGCAGTATCGCCAATGTATCGATCCCGACCATCGCCGGCGACATGGGCGTCAGCGCCGACCAGGGCACCTGGGTGATCACGTCCTTCGCCGTGGCCAACGGGGTATCTGTGCCGCTGACGGGCTGGTTGATGATGCGCTACGGCGTGGTGAAGACCTTCGTCATGGCGGTAAGCCTGTTCACGGTCGCCTCGCTGCTTTGCGGCATCGCCTGGAATCTTCCCAGCTTGATAGTCTTTCGGATCCTGCAAGGGGCGGTGTCGGGACCGATGATTCCCGGCTCTCAGGCCTTGCTGATCTCGATCTTTCCCAGCGACAAGCGAGGCGCGGCCTTGGCCCTGTGGTCGATGACGACCCTGGTGGCGCCGATCGCCGGGCCGGTGCTGGGCGGTTATATCTCGGACAATATGAGCTGGCAGTGGATCTTCCTGATCAACCTGCCGGTCGGAGCGCTGTGCGCGTTCCTGTGCTGGCGCAATATGAAGAGCCGGGAGACGGCCACCCGCAAGGTTCCGGTCGACACCACCGGCTTCATGCTGCTGCTGGTCTGGGTCGGGGCGTTTCAGGTGATGCTGGACACCGGCAAGGACGCCGACTGGTTCTCGTCCCCCGCCATCGTCGTCCTGGCGATCGTCGCCCTGATCGGCTTCATCGCCTGGCTGATCTGGGAGCTGACCGAGAAGAACCCGATCGTCGATCTGTCGCTGTTCCGGTCCCGCAACTTCACCGTCGGCTCGATCGTCACCTGCCTGGGGTTTGGGGTATTCTTCGGCAACAGCGTGCTGCTGCCGCTATGGCTGCAGACCCACATGAACTATATCGCCACCTGGGCCGGACTGGTGGCGGCGCCCAGCGGCGTGGTGGCCGTGATGCTGACGCCCTTCGCCGCCCAGATCATGGGCAAGGTCGACGCGCGCTGGACCGCGACCCTGGCGATCGCGGCGTTCGGGCTCTCCTACTGGCTCCGATCGGACTACACCGCCGACGCCAGTTTCGGCGCGCTGGTCGTGCCGCTGCTGGTGCAGGGGGTGGCGATGAGCGTGTTCTTCGTCTCGATGATCACCATCACTCTCAACGGCATACCGCCCGGGCAGATTCCCCAGGCCACGGGCCTGTCCAACTTCACCCGCCTCAGCGCCGGCGCGTTCGCCGCGGCCCTGACCACCACGATCTGGGACCGATCCGCCTCGCTGCACCAGACGCGGCTGGCGGAGTCGGTTTCACCGGCCGACCCGGCCTGGCAAGGTACGGTGACCGCGATGAGCCACATGGGCCTGAGCCTGCCCCAATCGCTCGGCGCCATGACCCGGCAGTTCGTCGACCAGGCCTATCTGCTGGCGTCGCTGGATTTCTTCCGCGCCTCGGCCTGGCTGATGATCCTGCTGGTTCCCCTGCTGTGGTTCACCAAGCGCGCCGGCGGGGGCGGAGAGCACGTCGCGGCGGCGGATTGATGGGCGATCCGGCCTAGTGGCCAGCGAGGTCGAGCGCAGCACGGGCGACGCGTTTACGATCCTCCAACGTCCGCATGAGGATTGCCGTTCTGGCCACGGGGATAGCAACGCACCCCGCGTCGTCACCGGAATCGATCAGCAGTCCGTCGATCAGGCCGGCATGGTGGTCGGCTCGGAAAGGTCGGCCAGGGCCGCCACAACCAAAGCGGCGCCAAGTTTGCCCGTGCCGCCAATGACAGCGGTCCTCTTGCCCTTGAGCATATCGACCACTAGGCGCGAAGGCGCGGGAGCACCTTCTCCGCTATGTAGTCAAGGCGACGCTGACCTTGCTCCAAGGGCTCACCTGGGAATTGCGCCCAGAAGTGAATGTCGCGGATCTGGGGATAGGTGTCCATCAGAGCACCCAACTTCTCGACCGCCATGTCGGCGTCCCACAATTCGTAAAGGCCGTTCTCGATCGCCGATCTGGCGTCAGGAAAAAGCGGCGTAGTCTCAGGCGGGCCGAACGCGCCCCAGCGGATGTACTCATTGGCCTGGTAGAGCACATGCGGGCCTACCCGCTCTGCCTCTGCGACAGGATCGGGCGCGATGATCGCCCAGTTACCGGCGATGATGCCCCCTTGCCTGGTCTTTCCATGCCGTTCCAATGCCGAGAGGTAGATGTCATGGCCGATTCCGCCGGTGGAGAGGAACCCATCGGCAATGCGGGCAGCGCGGTCGATCGCGGCTTCACTCATCCCCCCGACCAAGAGCCGAGGGGCCTTTTCGGGCTGTGGCGATACCCGCTGGTGGCCGACCGTAAACCGCTTGCCCTGGAAATCGACGTGCCCACCATCCCAGGCCCTTCGGATAATCTCGACGGCTTCCTCCATAAGGCTCGGTCGGAATTTCAGCTCCCGACCGAAGGCCTGGAACTCGTCGCCGCGGTAGCCGATACCGACGCCAAGATCGAACCTGCCCCCCGTGAGAAGTGAAAGCGTCGCAGCGTCTTCGGCAACCCGGATCGGATTATGCAGCGGCAGGATCATCAGATTGGTGCCGATGCGCATAGTCCTCGTCCGAGCGCCGATCGCCGCGGCGATCACCAGGGGGGACGGCGTGTAGCCGTCATCGCAGAAGTGGTGTTCGGTCAGCCAGACCGAACCGAAGCCCATGGTCTCCGCCTTGGCGATCTGGTCGAGATAGTCGTCATAGAGGCGGCTGAACGGTCGCCGCCAGGGCTGCGGATTGCGGAAGTCGTACCAGACCCCGAAGGTCACATCGCGGGACATAGGCCAGGTTCCTCAAGTCAAGTTTTCCATGAAGGTGCGCAGCGCCCCAAGGTAGCCATCGAGATCCTCCAGGAAGGGCGCGTGGCCGCAACCCTCGAACCGCGCCAGGGTCCCGCTCCGGGCGAGGGCCACCGCGGCTTCGCCGATACCGGACGGGGTGAAGGCGTCCTCTGACCCCGTCATGGCCAGCAGCGGAATTTCGAGCCCGGCGATCAACTCACGCTGATCCACTCCGGCAAGGTCCAGGAGGCTCTCGTCAGCCGAAGGCGCCGACTGTAGGAATAGCGACCACATCCAATCCTCAACCGGCTGGCCGACCGGCCGAGCGCAGATCGCTCTGGCAACGCCGTGGAACAGCGCGGCCCTGTTGCGCGCGACCTCGGCCAGGGTTCCCTTGATGTCATCAAGTGTCCCGCCATGCGGAAAGTCGCCGGCGCGGGTGTAGCGAGGGCTGGCCCCGCAAGTAAGGACGAGACCGCCGCAGCGATGCCCTAGCCTCGCCGACGCCTCCGCCGCGACCGCCCCACCCAATGACCAGCCGTTCACGACCACGCCCTTCAACCCCAGCGCTTCGCACAAGGCCACGGCGTCGCCTGCCAAAGCGGAGATTGAGCAGTCCTCGAAGTCCTTGTCCGAACGGCCGCAACCGCGCTGGTCAAATACGACGACACGATGCCCCTCGCGGTTTAGAGCCGCCGTCACGCCGTCCCAGATCCGGCCGCTCATCGCCCAGCCATGAATCAGCAGGACCGGACGGCCGGGCCCACGGAAGTCCTCGAAATAGATGCCGCGACCGGCCTCGCGCTCTAGCCAGCCCATGCCTAACGTCCTCCCGAAAGTCGACAGGCTCCGTTCGCCTATCTTGTTTTATCTGCTCCCGATCCGCGACAAACCCGATCCCACAATCCAGGCGGGCGCGGGATGGTCCTTGGGATGCCCTTTGGCGCGATAACCTGTTTTGGTCTGGTGGTTTCGACAGGCTCGACCTGGGTGAATTGAGCTATGTTGCGGTCATGCCGCCGTCGATCGTGAATTCCGCCCCCGTGACATAGGCCGACTCGTCGGACGACAGATATAGGATACAGTTGGCGATGTCCGCCGGTTCGCCCATCCGGCCCAGCGGCAAGAAGGCTGTCATGGCCTCGCTGGCTTCGCGACTGCCATTTCCAGCCCCAGATTGCATGTTGGTCCAGATGACTCCCGGGTGGACGGAGTTGCAGCGGATGCGATCCCTGCCAAGCTCCACCGCAATCGACTTGCTCATCAGCCGCACGCCGCCTTTTGACGCTCCGTAAGCCGTACAGCCTGGCAAGCCGACGAGGCCAGCGACCGATGAAAGGTTGATAATAGAACCTCCGCCGGCCCTGCGCATCTCCGCGGCAGCGTATTTGCAGCCAAGGAACACGCTGGTCAGGTTGACTTCGATCTGTCGATTCCAATCCGCAAGGGTAAGATCGGCGAGCGGTTTGAGCACCGCGATCCCCGCATTGTTCACCAGGATATCCAGCCGTCCATAGGTACCGACGGTGGCGGCGATAGCCTCCTTCCAGGCGGACTCACTGGTCACATCCTGGTGAAAGGAGATCGCCTCTCCACCCGCATCGCGAATTCTTTGAGCGCATCGTTCGGCCCCGTCCGCGTCAACGTCGGTGACCACAAGCCTGGCCCCTTCCGCGGCAAGGGTCATGGCGGCAGTGTGGCCAAGTCCGGGATCCGACGCGGCGCCCGTCACCATCGCTATCTTGCCTTGAACACGTCCCATCAGTTTTCCCCGCAGTCCAAATTTGGTGCAGTCCATTGCTTAGAGGCTCACGCGGCCACGTCAAGCGACGACTTGCCAGACAATCGCCGATCAGACCATCCCCAGGCTCCGCGCTTCCTCCGCCTGTGTGTTCGATCGCAAACCAATGATCGTCAATCAGCTTATGCGGATAGACACATCAGAATGTCAAGGCTCCGGTCTAGAACCAGATGTTCCCATTTATATTGACTCAAGTCTAAAAGTTATTTTATATACATCTTTAATACACCGATAATCGATCAAGCGACTTCGAACCCAAACCCATCGAAGATGAGTAGGCTAGGACGACCGCTGGCTGATCCCAAACACGGGGCCGCGCTGTTCTAATCCGGACAGGCCGAACGGCCGGAAACAACGCCCACTACCAGGCTATATTTATGACGTAAGTTTGTGTTGCAGTACAGTTCCAGAGGCGCTACGGATTGCTGAAGCGATGTGTCCACAGGCAAACGACCTGACACAGGCGGGAGGACTTGAATGGCGTTGGTGGTGGTTTTCGGGGCGGCTGGACGACAGGGCCTGGCGCAAGTGCGGCAACTGAAGCGGGCCGGGCATCAGGTCCGGGCCATCTCGCGCCGCTCGGACCCTTTCCTCGGTGAGGATTTCGGCGAGGTGGAAATTCGCCCCGCGGATATCCGCGACATGGACTCGGTCGTTGCGGCGATGGATGGCGCCGACGCCGCTTTCTATACGCACCCCGTCAACGCGCCGGTGAGACTCGTGGAGGGCGTCACCATCATCGGCGACGCCGCGGTCAAGGCCGATCTCAAGCGTGTGGTGTGGAACACATCGAGCTGGATCCCAGATCGGCCAGGGGAAACCTTCAGCTATGCGGCCAACACGGCGGGCATCAACGCCCTGTGGCGCACCGGGGCCCCGGCGACGGTTTTCGGCTCTGTGCTGTTCATGGACAACCTCCTGACCAACTGGGCTTTTCCGTTCATCGTAGGCGAGGACCGCTTTGTCTATCCGCACAGGCCGCACCTTGAATGCAGCTGGATCAGCCTCGACGACGTGGCCAAATTCATGATCGCCTCAATCGATCGACCAGACCTGGAGGGCGCCTGGCTGAACATTGGCGGACCTGAAATCCTGCATCCACCCCAGGTGGCGGAGGTCCTCTCCGAAGCTGTAGGTCGACCGATCAAATACGACCCCAGCACACCCAAGCAGTTCGCAAAAAACCTGGGCGATGCGTTCGGCGAAGACATGTCGCCGGAAGAGCGCAAGGTGACAGAGGCTTTCATGGAAGCTTTTTACACTTTCAACAATGAGACCAGCCAGAAACCCTTCAGGGTCGACATGGGGCCGGTTCTCGAGCGGATTCCAATCGAAATGGAAACAATGCGCCAGTGGGCCGCGCGTCAGGAATGGCGATTGACCAATAAGCCCAGACCACCGGCGGGGTAGCACCCTAAACTTCGGAATGCTGAAAAGCGCTCGACCTCAATCAAGGTTTGACCAGCATCTTCCCAGTGTTACCGCCCTCGAAGAGTTTGCGTAGGGCGGCGGGGAAGCCATCTATGCCGTGCTCGACCTGCTCAGGCATCCTCAACTTGCCCTCGGTCAACCACTGAACCAACTGAGCATGGGCCTCGCCGTATTGCTGCGTGAAATGCATCACGGTGAAGCCCTCCATCCGTGCATAACGTTCGGCGAGGCGGAGGTAGAGGCTCGGGCCACGGACATGTTGATGGTCGTTGTATTGCGAGATCGCTCCGCAGATCACGACCCGACCACGTTCCCGGATGTTGTCCAGAGCCGTATCCAGAAGTTCGCCGCCGACATTGTCGAAGAAGACGTCGATACCTTCAGGCGCCAACACTTTCAGCCGGGCGTCGACATCCTCGTTCTTGTAGTCGATCCCCACGTCCAAACCCAAGGTATCGGTCAGGAACGCCACCTTTTCGGGACCACCCGCCAAGCCGATAACCTTGGCGCCGAGAATCTTCGCAATCTGGGCGGCGATACACCCCACCGCGCCCGCGGCGGCCGACACAAGCACCGTCTCGCCTGCCTTGACGTTTCCGACATAGCGTATGCCGACATAGGCCGTAAGACCTGTCGTCAGGCCCAACGCGCCCAGGTAGGTCGACAGAGGCAGGGCTTCGTCGATCTTCTGCATCATGGCCGCGGGCATCGTGGCGTAGGTCTGAGCAAGCAGTGGGCCGGAAACGGCATCGCCGACGGCAAAGCCCGGCGCATTGCTTTCAATCACACGTCCAACACCGAGCGCGACTATCGTCCCGCCGATCGGCACCTGTTGGTGCAGTCCTTCGACATCGTTGAGGCTGGTACGAATGAACGCATCGATTGAGATCGAGTCCACCTTGACCAAGACTTCGCCTTCGTTCGGTTCGCGCGCCGACTCCTCCTCAATTCGGAAATGCTCAGGCCCGACCATGTCCTTGACGTAGTCGACGAGCACAACTTTGCGGTTGAGCGGACGGTTGGTGGCTGTGGGCATTCTCGGATCCTCACTAGGGGTTGTTAGGGCTGAAAGTATATGGGCCAAACACTAATCGGCTATACTTTCCGACGTCGACAAGACGCCCTGGCGGTCGATGATCGGGGGGCCATCAAATTCGTTCAGGCAGCCGCGAGCTTGCGGGCAAGCAGGGCATCGGCGATTTCCGCGTGGCGGCGCCGATCTATGCGATAGAGGAACATCAGGCCGGTCGCCACCAACGAGACGACCGCCGCGGCGGGGCCGCTCGCCCAGACGAGATTGTTCAACATGGTCGGCGTGAGCTCGGAGGCCACGCCCGCCGCGGCCGCCATCTTGGGAAAATGGATTATGTCCAGCGCGACCCCCGCGAGCAAAGCGCCCAGCCCTGTCGCCGCCTTCTGTGCAAAGCCGATGCCGGCAAAGAACAGTCCCTCTCGGCGGGTACCAAACAGGAAATCGTGTTCGTCCGTGGCGTCGGCCATCATCGAACCAATGGTGATGCCGGTGAATGTCAGACCGACACCCGCCACGAAGCTATTGACGCACAACGGTAGGACGGCCGCCGCGCCGGTCGGCGTGAACAAGCCAAGCGCGCGCATGCTCGAGAGCCCGCCCTGAGCGATGCAGAACAGGGCCAGACCCGACATAATCAGGACCTTCTTCTCCAGCCTTCGGCCGAGAATCGGGCTCAGCGGAACACCCACGATCAGGCCGATAAATACCGAGATGGTGATAAGCAGAATCTGCGCTGAACTGACTTTCCAGACAAATACGAACAGATACTGTCCCAGGCTCGCCGCCAGACCCTGGGCGCTGGCGAAAAGCACCGCACAGGAGAACATCACTCGGAACGACGGATTCCTGAAGATTTCCACCAGTTCCTCGAACAGGCGCCGATGCAGTGCCGTTTCGTCCCGCGCGACCACCGGCAGGGCCCCCGCGAACCGCCGCACCCCCGCCACCGAGACAAGCCACCCCACCAGGATCAAGACAGCGGCCGACCAGGCCAGGGGCGCGTAGCCCCGCGCGTGGCGCAATCCATCCGCCCCGCCAAGAAACACCCCGTACCCGAGAACCAGAACACCGAGCGGACCGAAGATCGAGAATAGCGTGCGATAGGTCACCACGTTTGACCGTTCGATATAGTCCGTCGACAACTCCGCCCCCAGAGCCAAAAACGGGACGTGGAAGGTTGAGATCGCAAACCGCATCAGCAGGGAAACCGTCACCAGCCAGCCGAACAGGCCCAGTGTCGATAGCCCCGCGGGCGGCGAAAACACCAAGCCCAGGCCCAGCGCCACCAAGGGCCCCCCGATGAACATGAACGGTATCCGCCGCCCCCAGCGTGAGCGCGCGTTGTCGGACAGCGAGCCTAGGACGGGGTCGGCCACCGCGTCGGCCACCAGACTGATCGCGGTTGCGGCGCCAACCAGGGAACCTGGCAGGCCGAGCAACGCCGTATAGTAAAAGAACAGGAAGGTGCTGAATACCGTGGTGCTGACGCTCTCCACAAGTTGGCCGGCGCCGGCGGTTGCCTTGATTCGCACACCGAGACCCGAGGGAGAAGCGACAGCCGCGGGCGCCGCCAAGTCAACCACGGGACTAAGGCCTATCGCAGTCATGAAGCCTCGCCAACGCTGGCCGGCCTATTGTCCCGCCGCCACGGCAGGACCCCGCTACAGGGGAAAGCTCCACAGCGCGGAGACGCCAACCCGGTGTTGAATTGCCGCGGTCGGATGCTCTCGGATCGCCCCACGTCATCCGAGTCTATGCCGCCACCTTCCAGGACTGCAATTCCGGTAGAACTTTGGAAGCAAACAAACGCATGCTCTTCTCGGCGTTCTCCGGGGTCATGCCGCCGTAGCTGACCTGGATGGTCAGATCGAAGTCTCCAAGCACCTGACGACGCTTGTCGAGTTTTTCCAGAATCTGCGTTGGCGTACCCCATGTATTTATGTCGACAAAATTGTTGCCGGCAGCCTCCAGTCCGACGTCTTTGAGAATATCGGCGTTGTCCGCGTAGTCGCTATAACCCTTCATATTACGGAAATGGGCGCCGGCCATTTCGTAATGCTCCATAACGGTCACATAATATTTTGCCATGTGGTCACGCGCGAGGGCCTCAGCCCGCTCGGCGCTCTCGTCACAGGCCAAGAAATCCACGCAGACCGGCGGCGGCGCGGCGCGGCCGTGATGTTCGCTGTAGAGGCTACGGTAGCGCGCAAAATGCGGAACCATCTCCTCCCAGGGCTTCTGGGCGAAACTCATCATCCGCGCGCCAAGTTCGGCGCAGATCGGGACCGAGTCCGACGACATCGCCACGCAGTAGAAGCGGTCATCAAAGCTTGCGTAGGGACGAGGCCGGATTTCGGCCTTGGCCTGTTTGTAGTAGGTTCCAGCGCCCTCGACCGTGCCGGTCTCCAAGCCCCGCATGACAAGCTTCGCCGCCTCATCGAACCGGTCACGGGATTCGCCCATCTCGACGCCGAAGCGGTCATACTCGCGCTTGGCGAGACCCCGCCCGATGCCGAACATCGCCCGGCCACGGCTCAGGTGATCGAGCACGATCATTCGTTCGACGACGCGAAGCGGATCGTTCCAGGGCAGAATGACCGCACCGGTGAGCAAGCCGATGCGAGTCGTTTTCGCCGCCATATAGGCAAGGAACTGCAGATTGTCTGGGCTCATGGCGTAGTTGAAGAAGTGATGCTCCACCGCACCGAGGGTGTCGAAGCCAAGCGGCTCGGCCAAGCCCGCCAAATGGATGTCACGCTCCCAGGCTGACTGGTCACTCACCTGATCCATGAAATTCTGGAACACCATCAGCAGGCCGATTTTCACAGGGTATTTCCTCTCTCGCTAATTACTGGCGATCTGGATGCGCCTTTTGACTTCAACATGGTCGTACTTGCCCGCAAGATCGGTTGGGGGGCTTAGGGTCGCTGGCGCACACTCCCCGAACCTTAACAACCAAAGCCCCCGGAACGGCTTGTGTTCCGAAGCACCGCAGCTCGATCGCAAAGTATCGACTCGACATTTTACCCTCTCCGGGCGATCGCCCAGATGACAAGTTCGAGAGACTTTTCCATTCGACCAAGCGACTAATGCGGGGCTTTCGCTGAACCTGACTAATTCGAGAAAATGGCCTAGTTAATGTCATTATCGACTAGCCCGGCGTCATGTTAGAACTGATACCGTTGAAACGTATTCTTGCCGCATCGAGCCACCCTGGAATAGGATCGCTCGACGCAGAAGAAAGAAAGATCCATCACTGAGCAGGTTAGAACTTCGCCGCCAGCTCAAGGCCCCAGCTCGCGCCAGGCGTAATCGTGCTGGAACCAAACAGTGGGGCAATGATGACCGGCGCCTCAAGACGCCAGTTGGTTAGATTTCGCCCGAACACCGTAACCTTGTAGTTCTTATAATTGTAACTTGCAGATACCGAAAGATCCACGTGCGCCTTAACGAAGGCGGAGGATGCATTATAGAGATCACCATACTCCGAATCAACCCACGATATCCGTGTGCCAAGCACCAGATCTCCGGGGCCCACCGAAAGCGTATAGTTCGCGGCGCCGCCCGCGGTGAATTCAGGCGCGCCCCGTGGTTTCAGGAACGTGGCGTTGACAATCGGCACTGGTCCGGCCTGGTTGCCCGGATAGCCAATTAGTAGATTGGTGTAATGCGCGTTGAGGTATCCAAACGACGCTGCCAAGTTGAACCTTCTAGTGACAACCCACTCAAACTCTCCCTCGACACCTTCGTAGCGAAGCCCGCCTACGTTGGTGAACAAGGTGACGACTGTATTAGTCGTCTTGTCAAACACGATGGCGGATTCTTGTTTGTTGGTGAAGTCGTTGAGAAAGGCAGCGGCGTTGAACTGGACACGATGATCAAAAAATTGTCCTTTCATGCCGAGTTCAAAAGACTTCGCCGTCTCTGGCTTGTATTGGTTCGAGACGAAGTCAGCTGAATTTTGATTGACTCCGAAAAACCCGCCAGCGTGCCAGCCCTCGGAAAAGGATAGATACCACAGAATTTCAGGCGTCATCTTGTAAGAAATTGCGGCCATAGGCGATAACTGTTGGTAACTGTTGGCCAGATCCGCCTTATCGGGAAAGTCGTCGACATTGACACGCGACAACGGCGCCAAATACGACTGGTAGCCGACAAAATGCTTCCGTTCCCATGTGTAACGCAGACCACCCGTCAGGGTAAGTTTCGGCAGGAATTCCCAATCCGCGTGGGCGAAGCCCGCGACCGAATCCGTCTGTTGGGTCTCGTAGAGTTTGTTTATCAGCCCCGGACCGTAGCCGGCGCCGCCTCCGGGGACCCCCGGATCGCAATTGACCCGGCCAAAGACACCCGCCAGAACTGCGTTCCGATGCAGTGGCGTCTGAAGACAAGCGGAGATCGGGTCCGCAAAACCCGTAGCCTCGGCCAAGCCCGGGGCGCCCCATGTGTTGTTGACCAGGTTGTATCCGCTCAAGTCGCTGACGAAACTCCAGAAGTCACCACTGGTCACCCACTTCCGCTTGAAGCCGCTGTTGAAATAGTAGCCCCCCATCACAAACGATACCTTGCCTAGAGAACTATTCCAATCTCCTTCCAAACGGAGCTCTTCGCTAAACTGATGGTAGTGCGCGTCGGTGGCGATCTTGATAAAATCGGTGCTTGAGCCATCAAAGTCTTCCGAGGCCAATTCATGTTGGTTGCGATATCCGGTCACCGATTCAAGCCTAAGGCTGTCACTGAGTTTGGCCGACATGTTCAACGTATAGGCGTATGTCTGAACGGAACCAGGGCTGGCCCAATTGTCCGAGATCGTGCTCGGGATCGCAAGGTTCGTTCTTGCCGGCACGTTCGGCAAGCCGAACACGCCGGGCAGGAACACATCCAGCAACCCGCCGGGAAGGTTATTGTCGCTCGGCCCCTTCGGCGAAGGAAAGACTCCCGGGCCGACATTGTAGTTGCCAAGGAATGCGCCGCCCTGGCTTCTGTCGTCGTATTTTTCGACAGTAAGTAACGCCTTGAACCTGTCATTAGGCGTGAATTTTAACGCCACGCCGAAATTCTTGTAGTTTTTCTGAGGCTGGTTGATGTTGAGAAAGGTGTTGTGGAGATATCCATCGCGATTTGCGGCGATGAAGAATATCTTAGCCGCCAACTTATCTTCGATGATCGGCGCATTGAGGACGCCACGGAATTCCTGATCATTCCAGCTGCCCGTGGTATATTGGACCGAAGCGCCCCATCGGCCTGTAGGGGCGGTACGAACGACGTTTAGGGCGCCACCGACCGTGTTACGGCCGAAGAGTGTGCCCTGAGGGCCACGCAAGACCTCGATGCGTTCGACATCGAAGTTTTCGATGATCTGGCCGGGCAAGGAACCCAGAAAAATACCGTCGATCAATATGCCGATCGGCGAATCGATGGAATTGTCATCCGTGCGCGAGGGACTGATGCCGCGTATCGTGATACTAGGAGCATTAGCGCGTTGATAGACTGAGTCTATGCGCACATTAGGTGTGAAGGCGACTATGTCGCGAATATCTCGCACGTCGGCCGTCTGGAGCTGGGATGTTATGGCTGTGATGGCAATCGGGATGTCCTGAACGGACTCTTGTCGCCTTCGCGCGGTCACCAATACTTCCGGAATCCTCGGTGCGCCGGCACTCTGTGAATTATCGGCGATTTGCTGGGTGGTCCCTCTCTGGTCAGCGCCGGAGTCGTTCCGGGCAGCGACACCGTTCGTCTGCGCCACGGCTATTCCCGGCGACAAAAAGAACCACGGCGCGGCAAGAGCAGTTGCGGCCATCGCAAGACCACGTCGGGACAAAGAACTTCGGTTCATGATAGCCTCCCCTTGTTGTCGAACCCTAATCAGGAACCGGACCTGCCGCGCCTTGTATCTGCGCAACTTCGGTCAATTCCCTCCCCACTTTGAGGGCTTTGGGCGAAAGCGGAAGCTGGCGGAAGTGCTAGTTTTCTGGCGCCTCCCAGGCATCTGGCGCGACGTCACGCCAGGGCGCGGATCATGCCGATCTGGCACGCGACGGCAGCCGCGCGGGTGCGGTTGTTTACACCCAGCTTCTCAACCGCGCTTTCGACATGGAACCGCGCGGTGGATGGGGATCTACCAATGAGTTCACCGATTTCGCTGTCGGTCTTGCCTAGCGCCACCCACGTCAAACATTCTAGCTCGCGCTCGGTGAGGACGGCCCGCTGCGGCAGCGTCGTCGTATCCGGCCGTTCGCGATAGACGTGCCCCATGAACAGGTGAGCGGCCAGCCGCAACTCGTTGGAGTAGCGCGCCAGTATCCCGTCGAGGTCCACTTCGCGTCCGATCGACAGCCAGCCGACCGCGCCGACCCGCGACAAGGGCATGTGGATCGGTACGGTGATACCACCCACGATACCTTGTTCCTTCACCAATCGCCAAAACGACTTGGTCCGACTGTCCCACGAGGCTTCGGCCTGAAGTATACCCTGCGTCCGCCAGACGAAGGGGACGACAGCCACCCGGCAGGCACGGCCGATAGGACAGACGTGATGCGCGGTTTCGGCGGTGGGGCTCTTATTTAGCGCGGGAAGCCAGCCGAACAGTTCGCCTAGCAATCCCCCGTTCCGGCTCATCAGCAGCCGTTCGGCGGTGAAGTCTTCGACGACGGACGGACGGTCAAGACCGATCGCCTTGCCGATATCCACCAACGGCGGCGCTGATTCGAGGAGGTCCTCCGCCTCGGACAGGGCGGAAATAAATCGGGTGAGCGATACCTTGGAAATTGCAACCTCCCATATATCGGCCCCCGATTTCAGAAGCTGTCGTGGGAGGCTCACATGCCGCCTGAATTAAGTCAAACAAGCTGGAACAGCAGACTGCAAGGTCTCGCTTTCGGACCCATCCCTGCGGCAGCTTGACAGCGACGAGGGCCATCTGGAGCCGATGGCGTCCTGGCGTCGCCGCCGAAGTCAATAGGGCGCGCAAGATAGGACAAAGATTAGTCGAAACGCCGGCCAGCTCTCGTCAACAATCGAGGTGAACATCTCAGGCCCGGACCCAATCCTGACTCGCGGCCCAACTGGCCAGGGGCGTCGACGAGATCGGCAGCGTAGCCATGACCGCGTCAATATCCACCACGAGCGGGGAGGTCGGCTGGGCGTTGTACCAGCGATAGAACTGCGCCATTCCATCGTAGATACTGTGTGGCCTTACCTCGGATGAGCCGGTGACAAGCAGGCTCATCTTGGCGGCATAGTCGTCCGGGGTCAGGCTCTGAAAGTGGATGGTACGCCCCGCGGCCGCGCTTAGTCGCTCCGCAACTTCGGCGCCCACCAAGGCCTCGGGTCCCCCCACCAGCACCTTTTCCGCCTTCAAGTCATCTCTAGCCAGCCCAAGTGTCATATAGGCCGCCACATCCTCCAGTGAGATCCAGGAGATCTTCAACGTCTCTCTGGCGGGGTAGGCCCAAATACTTTTGTCGATAATTGACGGCTTCGACCAGACACGTACTATATTGTCCATAAAGACCACGGGACGGACCACCACGTAGGGTACGCCGCTGTCCGCGATCGAGCGCTCGATGTCGCGGCGGCCGTCATGTGCGGACAGATTCAGGTCGTGATCTGCGACGAAACAGCTGGTGTTGAATACGATTTTGCCCAGACCCGCACGTCGGGCGGCCGAAGCTATGCGGCGGCCAAATCCCGCCGCCCGCTCCCGATCGAACTCGAACGGCAAATGCATGGCCAGGGCCTCATGACCGCGAAAAGCCTCGAATAAGGACTCCTCATCGTCCAGGTCTGCGCGCACTGCCGGCACAGAGGCGAAGGGCGTATCACTCAGTGCGTCTGCATGGCGCACGCCGGCGGTTGGCTGGAAGCCTTCCTTTTGCAGGCGGTCTAGCAGCGGCAAGCCCTGGTCGCCGCTCGCGCCCAGGACAATTACCTTTCGAATACTGGTCATTGGCGTTGAGACTCGCTCTTGCTGTTGTCGGACGGTGCATGGTTCGACCTCAGGGCCGCGTGACGACCCGCGATGCAGCCAAACGTCAGGGCTGGACCCAGAGTGCCGCCGGCCCCCGCGTAGACCGAGCCGGTGGGCGCGGCCATCACATTGCCCACGGCATAAAGCCCTCCGAGCATCTGCCCATCTGGGTCAAGCGCGCGACCGAAAGCATCTGTCCGCACGCCACCGTTGGTTCCCAACGCCCCCATTGTGATTGGAACGGCGAAGTACGGAGGCGTATCCAGTCGCCCGAGGGTGCCGGCCGCGCCTGGCCGCGAACGATCGCCGTAGAGAACGTCATAAAGGCTATCGCCGCGGCCGAAGTCCGTATCGCGGCCCGCCGATGCTTGGGCATTGAAACGCTCCACGCTTGCCGCAAGTCCGTCGGCTTCGCAGCCGATGGCCTGTGCCAGAGCCGCCAGGTCAGAGGCCGAAACGATCCAGTCCGGGGTGTCCGGTCCCGGATACGCCGAGCCGACCGGATAGTGAGCTTTGTAGGTCGCATCGAAAATGAGCCACGCTGGCAGGTTTGCCCAGTCATAGGTGTTGGGATCGAATTGATGAAACGCCCCTCCGAGAGCGGAATAGTTGGTCGCCTCGTTGCAGAAGCGACGTCCACGACGGTTGACCATGATCGAGCCGGGGAGCGTGCGCTCTATAAGGATTGGCGTCGATTTCCGCGACCCGTCCGGCCAGGTCTCATCACCGGCGGTGATGGTCGGAGCCCACCAGGCGCTGGTCATGTTGGCGAGTCCTACCCCTACCCTCTGTGCCATCCTCAGGCCGTCCCCGGTGGCCATCGGCGGCGAGGCGGGATGGGTCAATGGACCGCGCAGGAATGTCCTCACCAATTCACGGTTCCACTCGAAGCCACCCGTGGCAAGGATCACTCCGCGCCGCGCGGACAGACGCTGAACTAGACCCTCATGCAGATACTCAATGCCGATGACCGCCCCGGAATCGACCAGAAGCCGCCGCGCCTCCGCTTCCAGGATCGGCTCAATCCCCCGCTCGAGGCACCCCGCCAGCAAGGAGCCGACCAACGCCTGGCCAAATCCGCGCAGGTCACCCTGAGCTCGGGCCTGGAACACTTCCATCGAAGGCATCGCCGCAGCTCCGCCCAAAGGCGTCTCCCGTAGCATCAGCCTGGAGACAGGCCCGGACGTGAACACCCGGTCACGCCAGTCCCCCAATCGGTTGAAATCGAACAGGTCACAGTCGAGAGCCCTGCCACCCTGCGGCCGAGCGCCCCGACGATCGAGATAATAGTCCGGGTAGCCCTGAAGGACGGCCAGGCGCAGCGGCGACACGGCTTCAAGAAATTCGATCGCCTCGCCTGCTCCATCGACGAACGCAGACAGAACGTCTTCGTCAAGGTCTCCCGACAGGGCCTGGAAGTAGGCCATCGCCTCGCCCCGATCGGCGTCCCTCTCGTTGGAGGCCATGTGTGCATTGGCCGGCGCCCAGACGACGCCGCCCGAGATCGCCGCGGTGCCGCCAACGGTGGTGGCCTTCTCGATTACGCGAACATGGGCGCCCGCCTCATGCGCGGCGATGGCCGCGGCCAATCCACTGGCTCCGGCGCCGACTATCACGACATCCGCGATTTCGTCCAAGTTCAACGGCCTCCCACAAACGCCGATAGGCGTAGTGGGGCCTAGAATGCGTTCCCTCGCTATCAACACAACTGTCCGAAATGAGAGGCAACGGCGTATCGCGAGATAGCCCTCCGCCTGAGAAAGGGCGCCAAGCGATCGTCCCGCGAAGTGGCCTGAGACCTTTCAGTCACTCGATCGGCTTCGCTATTGCGCAGCTGTCCATGCACGACGGAATTCGCATCGGAAGCCAACGTACAATCTCGACGGCGCCGTGACCCAGGATCAAGATCTCAAATGTGAGAGTTGTCCTTTGCACGATCGCCTGATGGACTGTTGGCGACAAAATGCGACCGACACGGTCACGACGACTTCCGGCGCGCGGGCCGCCCACGTTTGCGGAATGATCGTGACCGTCGGACGCGGTCGAGGACAAAGGTGAAAGCCATGGGAATCTCAACCGACTCCATGCCGGAGCCCCTGGAACGGATCGCCGGACTGCGGGCGATGATCGTCAAGGGCGGGGACGAGGCGCAGAGTCTGCGGCGCCTGCCTACCGAGACCGTCGAGGCGCTGATCGACGCGGGCCTGTTTCGCTTCGCCATGCCCACCGAACTGGGCGGCGAGAACGCCAGCGCAGTGGAAACCGTGATCATCATCGAGGCCCTCGCCGCCATCGACGCCTCGGTGGCCTGGAATGTGATGCTCGGTTCGGAGATCAACGCCATGGCGGCCGGCGGCATGCCCAAGGCCGTGGCGAAAGAGGTGTTCATCGACAACCCGCGCGTGATCATGTGTGGCGGCGGCGGCCCGGGAACGACCGCGTCCTATGCGATCGTGCAGGACGACGGCAGCGTGAGGGTCTGGGGCGAAGCCACCTTCATCAGCGGCTGTCACAACGCCGAATGGTGCTTCCTGGCCGCCCCGATCGTCAGGGCGGGCGAAGAACACACCGCCAATCCGCTCGCCGCCCGCATGTGGATGCTGCACCGGTCGCAATATGAGATCATCGACGTCTGGGACATGGCGGGCCTGCGCGGCTCGGGCAGCAATACGGTCAGGACGGTCGGGGGCGTCGTCCCCGCCAGACATGCCGAGGTGCAGCTGGTCACCGTGCCGCCGCACTATGACAATCCGGTGTTCCGCATTCCGGTGCCTTTGCGGCTTTCCTACAACAAGGTCGCCATAGCGCTGGGCATCGCGCGGGGCGCCCTGGCCGCGTTCGCCGACCTGGCCAACAACAAGATTCCGTTCCTCTCGGCGTCGAAACTGGCCGAACGGCCAATTGCCCAGCACCGCATGGGCGAGATGGAGGCCAAATATCGCGCCGCCCGCGCCTATGTGCTCCAGGCGATGGATGAGGTCGAGGAAGAGCTGCGCGGCGGCGCCGACGGACCGTCGGCCATGACGACCCAGAACGCGCGCCTTGCCTGCACCTATGGCGCCAACGCCTGCATGGAGGTGGTCGACATGCTGCACAACACTGCCGGAACCAGCGGGATGCAGATGGCCAGCCCGCTGGAGCGCAAGCTGCGCGACGCCCACGGCGCCGCCACGCACCGCTGGGTGGCGCACCCGCTCTATACCGACCTCGGCAGGATCCTGCTCGGCCATGAGCCCGGACCCGAGTTCGCGGGCACGGGAGGGCCGGGAATGGGCGCGAAGCGGTAGAGAGCTGGGCGCGAAGCCTTAGAAAACCGGGGCGCGGGTCGACTACTTAAAGTCGGCCCGTTTGACCTTTACCCTCACAAGTCGCGCCCGGGAGTTGGATATTTTGAACCAAATCCAAGCATCAGCGGCGATCGACAGCACGCCCGCTCCGAACGCGGCCGGCAGCCGAGGTTCTATTCGGGAACCGCCGTAGGCCGCCCACTGAAGCCCTCAGGTCCCATCTCGACCAGCTCAAGCACGGTGCCATCCGGATCCTTAAAACACACGAAGCGGCCGCCCACTGGAACACCGTCAACCAGGACCCGCGCCGGTGGGCCCACAAGTTCAACGCCCATGTCGGCAAGGGTGGCGAGGTCGGCGTCCATGTCACGTGTAGCCATGGCGATGCGCGCCACGCCACGGTGGTAGAGGTGCGGGTAGGGAGGCGCGGGGTCGTTCGGCGACTGCCATTCCAGAAGGTCGATCACGAACGGGGGCTCGACGCCCTCGAGGCCCATCAACCCCCCCTTAACTCGATACAGCGGCATACCGACCGCGGCGCAGACCTCCGCCGAATTCGTCGGCGGAACCATCCAGATCATACGAAATCCAAGCGCCTCGTAGAAGGCCCGCGAACGATCAAAGTCCGAGACGTTGATATTCACATGCACTAGCGCGGAGATGTTGAGGCGTGTTTTCACAACACCACCCTTTCGGCAAACTTGCCAAGCCTGTGCTTTAACGCTTTCATGGCGCGATCCCCCTGTAGAACGTTTTACGATCTTCGCTTGAGATAAGCACAGCAGAAGGCTTGGCGCCAGCTTGGTCGACCGGACAAACCTCTAAAAATTGAATTCCAGCCGGAACGCTTCGGCGAGGTCTTCCGCCGTATCGACATGCAGGTCGTTCACCTCGACGCCGTGCCGATCCGGCGCAACGCCGCCTGCGCCTTCACCGGCGATGGCCCAGCGGCCACATGCGTCTCAAGCGCCGGCAATCCCGCCTTTGCGTAGTCGCTTCGCCCAAGTCGCACCGTGTCTTCCCGAACCCCGAAGGCTTGGCCGATCTCGCCACTGGTCCAACCCTCCAGCGTCAAAAGAATAGCTCGCGCCCGATCAGCCTCAGCCCGATCGAACGAACTCGCCAACAGACGAGGCTCGACACGATCTCGGTCCGAAACCCTCATTGGAGACTTATCCGTCATGATCCACCTCTCCGAATCAGTCGGTAAAGGGAATCACACCCGCCAATCGTCGGCGACCCTCGGCAATCCTGCTTAGGACCCCGATGCGAACGGATGGCTCACCACCGTTTGCTGAATTGGAGCATCATATAATTCTAATGCAATTTTGGCCCAATCGCATTCGTAGTTTTCGTTTGGGTCATTGCTCTAGGCGGGTTCCATCCCGACCATCACCGCGTTCGGCGTTCCACAGGCCGCCTTGAGGCCATTCTGGCTATTTTTGCAGATCATCTTCATCGGCTTGGCCGGCGGTGGCGCCGGGGCAGCCACACTGGATTGAGCGTGTTCCGCGCCAGGACGGGGGCCGCAGGCGCAGAGCGCGGAGCATGCCAGGGTCAAGGCTGTGGCGTAGAGAATGAATCGGGTCATGGCGCGGTCACATATCGCGTCTCGAACCGAGCCCCAAGCGCGGCGTGGCCATTGTGCGGTTGCGAAAAAGCCGCCGTCGGCTACATGTTCGCCTGTCACAGGAGCGCTCCTCATCGCCGTTTCATCAGAGGTCCAAGCCGACGCCGTCGACGACGGTCTGGCGCGGGCGGCCAAGCCGCCGCTGGGTCTGATTTTGCTGCTGGGCGCGCTGACCGCCTTCGGGCCGCTGTCGATCGACATGTATCTGCCGGCCCTGCCGGCCATCGGTAAGTCTCTGCACGCGACACCGGCGGCGATGCAGCAGACCGTCGCCGCGTTCTTCATCGGCATGGCGGCGGGCCAGCTATTCCACGGACCGTTGTCGGACCGGCTGGGAAGACGGCCGCCCCTGCTGGTGGGGCTGATCACCTATGTCCTGGCGACGGCGGGTTGCGCCCTGGCGCAATCTGAACAGATCCTGATCGTGCTGCGCATCGCCCAGGCCCTGGCCGGTTGCGCCGGCATGGTGATCGCCAGGGCCATCGTGCGCGACCGCTTCGCCTACAATGAAGTGCTGCACATCTTTTCCCTGCTGTCCCTGGTCATGGGGCTGGCGCCGATCCTGGCGCCGTTGCTGGGCGGGTGGGTTCTGGCGGTGGGCGGCTGGCGCTGGATCTTCTGGTTCGAGGTGATCTTCGGAGCCGTTGTCGCCGTCGCGGCCTTTTTCCTGCTGCCCGAATCGCGCTCGGAAGCCACCGCCGTCCAAGCCCGAAGCGAGTCGCCGCTACGCAGCTATCTGGCCTTGTTCCGACAGCCCCGGCTTATGGGCTTTGTCCTGACCGGCGCTTTCTCGGGGGCGGCGCTGTTCACCTATGTCGCCGCCTCGCCGGACATTCTGATCGGCGTCTTTGATGTGCCCCCCAGCCAGTTCGGCCTGTTCTTCGGGGCCAACGCCGTCGGCCTGATCGGGGCCACCCAGATCAACGCCAGGCTGGCCCGGCGCATCCCTTTCGAGGTGATCCTGAGCTGGGCCAACCTGGTTGTCCTCGGCGGCGGGGTGCTGCTGGCCATCGACGCCGTCACTGGGTTCGGCGGGCTCTGGGGCGTGATGGTCCCGATGTTCCTGATCATGGCCAGTTTCGGATTCAACCAGTCCAACGCAACGGTGGGAGCGCTGGGAGTCGATCCTTTGAGATCCGGAACGATTTCGTCGCTGTTCGGCGCGGCGTCGTTCGGAGCCGGCGCGGCGGCGGCGGGGGTGGCCGGCGCTTTCAGGGACGGCACCGCCAGGCCCATGGCGTTCGTGATCGTCGTGGTGCTTGGATGCGCCGTGGTCAGCCTGCGCACCCTGGCGCCGGTCCGCAAGATGAACGGCCGCTGAACGTCGGGAACAACGCCCCGTTCAGCTAGACACGTTTAGATATGGCGCTGTCACACCCAGCGTGTGATCCTCGTCGGCCCGTGGTGGGTCGATGCGTCCACCTCGAAGCCAACGAGAGCCGTCATGCGCCCACTCACATCCGCAACCCTCGCCCTGATGCTGGCCAGCGGAGGCCTGGCGACTCTGGCTCCCGCCACGAGCCAGGCCCAGTTCGCCGTCAATGTCCGCGTGAACCTCGCGCCACCGCCGCTGCCGGAATACGACCAGCCGCCCTGCCCCGGCTATGGCTATATCTGGACCCCGGGTTACTGGGCCTGGGGCGACTATGACCAGGACTACTACTGGGTCCCGGGGACCTGGATTCTGCCACCCCAGACCGGCTATCTGTGGACGCCCGGCTACTGGGCCTTCTACGACGGCGCCTACCTGTTCACCTCCGGCTACTGGGGCCTGACGGTCGGATTCTACGGCGGCATCGACTACGGCTATGGCTATGGCGGCTATGGCTATGATGGCGGCTACTGGCGTGGACGGGACTTCTTCTACAACCGCAGAGTCAACAACCTGCGATACGGTCGCTTCGGCAATGTCTACGACCGCGAGGTCCACCGCTTCCGCGATCATGACAGGATGAGCTTCAACGGTGGTCCGAACGGCGTGCGCGCCCGGCCTTCGGATCAGGATCGGGCTCGCTTCGGCGAACGCCACCTGGCGCCGACCGGCGATCAGATGCGGCATTTTCAGTCGGCCCGCTCCGACCCGTCCCTGAGGGCGAGCATCAACCACGGCGCGCCACCAATCGCCGCAACGCCCCGCCCCGGCGAGTTGAGGGGGCCAGGGGTCGCGCCCGCACGCGGCGGTTCGTCATATGGCCGGGATATCGGCGGATCGAGCGGGCCGGTCTACGCACCGCGCCCCGACCAGGGCCCGCGGGATGGCGGCTATCGCCCGGGACCGACGAGTGACCAGAGGTACCGGGGACCCGGACCCCAGGGTTACCAGGGTTACCAAGGCGTGGCTCCTTCGGGACAGGCGCCCCAGCGTCCGTCCTTCCGCGGCCAGCAGGGACCTGGCGGAGACTTCTCGGTCCCGCCCCAGCGCCAGGCGCCGCCGCCGTTCGTATCGCGGTCAGCGCCCCCGCCCGCGCCGCCTTCAGCGCCCTCCTTCGCGCCTAGGGAACCCCAGCGCATGGCCCCCTCGAATCCGCCGGTTGTAGCGTCCAGGCCAGAGCGTGCGCCTCCGCCACCGGCGGCGGCGCAACAACGGCCCGCCCCGCGTCAGGACCGCGACAACGGCGGCCCGCGGGGTGATCGCACCGATCACCCGTGACGTCAGTCGGCGCGCGATGCGAACTTGCGCCTCACCCTGGGCGCCCCTAGGTGTCAGCCGGTGGGTTGAGCAGGCCGGAGGGTGAGGCGTTTTGACTATCGAGGCGGTGATCTGGGATTTCGGCGGGGTGTTCACCACCTCGCCGTTCGAGGCTTTCAACCGCTTCGAGCGGGCCAAGGGCCTGCCGGTGGACTTCATCCGTGGGATCAACGCCACCAACCCCGACCATAACGCCTGGGCGCGGTTCGAGCGGGCGGAGATTGACGCGGCGGGGTTCGACGCCGCGTTCCTGAAGGAATCCACCGCACTCGGCCGCCCGGTCCGGGGCGCCGACATTCTGCCCCTGCTTTCGGGCGATCTGCGGCCGGCGGTGGTGGCCGCGCTGGAACTCTGTAAGCGGCACTTCAAGGTTGGCTGCATTACCAACAACATGGCGCAAGGGCATGGGGCCGGCATGCAGGCGACGCGTGAGGGCGCGTCCCGCGCCGCGGCGATCATGGATCGGTTCGACGCGGTGATCGAAAGCTCCAAGGCCGGGGTGCGCAAGCCCGACCCGCGCATCTACCAGATGATGTGCGACAAGCTGGCGGTATCTCCGGCCAACTGCATCTATCTCGATGACCTTGGCGTGAACTGCAAGCCGGCGGCGGCGCTTGGAATGACCGCCATCAAGGTGGTCGGCGAAACGCAACTGCTGGCTGACCTGGCCCGGGCGACGGGCCTGGCTGAGATCGCGCCCGACCAATTCAAGGCGCAAAAGTGAGTCGCCCGGCCCGGATCGGCGCGGCGGCGGCCCTGGCGCGCCTGACCGGCTGGTCGGTCGCGGACGGCGATCGCGACGCGATCACCAAGACCTTCAAGTTCAAGGACTTCAACGCCGCCTTCGGCTGGATGACCCGCATGGCGTTGGCGGCCGAAAAGCTCGATCACCATCCCGAGTGGTTCAACGTCTATAACCGGGTGGAGGTGGTGCTGGCCACCCACGACGCCGAGGGCGTGACCGAACTGGACGTGACCCTGGCGGTCCTGATGGACGCCGCGGCAAGCTTAAAATTTGCGCCCGGCGGGCAATTAAGGCAAGGTGGCCTCTCGCGAAAACAGGGGTTTCGCGTTCAGGGCGCCGACGTCGGCGCGATCAGGAAGACCGCGGTTTCATGGCTCGCATTACTCTGGTGGATGACGACGAAAACATCGTCGCCTCGGTGTCCCTGGCCCTCGAAAGCCATGGCCATGAGGTAAAGGCCTACTATGACGGCGTCGCGGGCCTGACCGCTTTGGAAAGCGATCCGCCGGATCTGGCGGTGCTTGACGTCAAGATGCCCCGCCTGGACGGCATGGAGGTGCTGCGCCGGCTGCGCCAGACCAGCAACGTGCCGGTTATCATGCTGACGTCCAAGGATGACGAGATCGACGAAATCCTCGGCTTCAACCTCGGGGCCGACGACTACATCCGTAAGCCGTTCAGCCAGCGGTTGCTGATCGAGCGGGTCAAGGCCGTGCTACGCCGCGCGCATCCGGAAGATCCCCTGACTGGAGAGACCGGCGCTCCGTCGAGCGGCGGCGACGACGACCATGCCGACAACCGCGCGATCAAGCGAGGGCGCCTGACCCTGGACCCCGCCCGCCACGACTGCCTGTGGGAGGGTAAACCCGTGCGCCTGACGGTGACCGAGTTCCTGTTGCTGCAGTCGCTGGCCCAGAGGCCCGGATTCGTGAAGAGCCGGGACAATCTGATGGACGCGGCCTACGAAGATCAGGTGTATGTCGACGACCGCACCATCGACAGCCACATCAAGCGCATGCGCAAGAAATTCCGCGAAGTCGACCCCGAGTTCGACGCGATCGAAACCCTCTACGGCGTCGGCTACCGATATCGCGAATCCTGATCCAGACCCCCGCCAGAAATCCCCAGGCCGGCCGGGCCGCGGCGCCCGTCAGGTGGTGTTTTCACGATTGGGCAGGACCATCATCCTGCTCAATCTGCTTGGCCTCGCCATCCTCGTCGGCGGCGCGCTTATCCTCAATGAATCTCAGCCCGGACTTGTCGAAGGGCGGCTGGAGAGCCTGGGCCTTCAGGGCGAACTGATCGCCACGGTCATCGATCAGACCGCCACTGGCGGAGATCCGGCTCCCAAGCTGGACACCGATATCGCCCGGCGCGTCCTGCAATCGCTGTTTATCCCGGTTTCCCAGCGCGCTCGCCTCTATGACACACGCGGTCGTCTGCTGGCTGACTCCGACAGGGTGGCGAACCGGGTCCGGTCGAGCCGGCTGGCGCCCGCCGCGGCCCAGGGCGAGGCTGTTCCCCACCCGCGGGGCTCCGCGTTCTCCACTAGCAAGCGAGCGCAGGAAGCGCGACTGGATCTGGCCCGGGAGGTCGCCGGCGCCCTGATCGGGGGCGCGACCTCGGACGTTCGCATCAACGAGGATGGCCATCGGGTGGTTTCGGTGTCGGTGCCGATCCGCCACGCGCGGGCGGTGCTCGGCGTGCTGACCCTGGAATCCGACGACGTGGACAGCATCGTCGCCGCCCAGCGCATGGCTCTGGCGCCCTTCGCCCTGATCGCCGTCGGGGTGGCGCTGTTTTCATCGCTGCTGTTGATCCAGAGGATCGCGGTGCCGGTGCTCAGGCTAGCCCGCGCCGCCGATCAGGTGCGGCTGTCGCGAGCGCGGGCGATCTCATTGCCCGATCTCGCCGAACGCAAGGATGAACTGGGGGACCTGACCCGGTCGCTGGAAACCATGACCGTGGCGCTTTCGGAGCGGATGGTGGCGATCGAGCGGTTCGCCGCCGACGTCTCGCATGAGCTGCGCAATCCCATGACCTCGATCCGGTCGGCGGTGGAAACCCTGGAACTGGTCAAGACGGACGCGCAACGCCAGCGGCTGACGGCCATCCTGCATAACGATGTGAACCGCCTGGACCGGCTGATCAGCGACATCTCCAATGCTTCGCGCCTTGACGCCGAACTGGCTCGCAACACGCCCTCGCCCATGAATGTGGCGCGCCTGCTGGCGGATATCTGCGATTTCTACACCGCCACCGCCAAAACGGGCGACGTCCGCGTCTCCTTTGTCCCGCGCAATGCCTCCGTGCCGGTGATGGTGATCGGCCGGGAAGGACCGCTCGGTCAGGTGTTCCGCAATCTGGTGGACAACGCCCGCTCGTTCAGCTCGCCGGGGGGAGAGGTTCGGGTATATCTGTCGATGACGCGGGACGAGGTGAACGTGCGGGTCGAGGACGATGGCCCGGGCCTGCCGCCGGACAATCTCGAGACGGTGTTCGAGCGCTTCTACACCTCAAGGCCGAAGGGCGCGGCGTTCGGAGGCAATTCTGGACTGGGCCTAGCCATCGCGCGGCAGATCATCAAGACTCACGGCGGGCGGATCTGGGCCGAGAACCGCGTGGATGGCGACCGGGTCCTGGGCGCCAGCTTTCGCGTCGCCATGCCTTTGGCATGATCGCGCACGCCGGACTGATCGCCCTGCGCCTGGGCGGTGGCTGGCGGGGTGTCCTGATCCAGGGGCCGTCAGGCTCGGGCAAGAGCGATCTGGCGCTGCGGGCGATCGGCCAGGGCTTTCGTCTGGTGGCGGACGACCGGACAGTGCTGTTCCTGTCGGCGGGACGGCTGTTCGGCCGCGCTCCCGGAGCTCTGCATGGTTTGATCGAGATTCGGGGCGTGGGCGTCGCGCGGATGGCCGTTTTGAATCTGGCGCCGGTCGTGCTTTCGGTGCGGTGCAAAACGACCCCCGACGCCGTTGAACGCCACCCAGAGTCAACATTCATTGACCTTCTCGGCGTGGCGACGCCGATCCTGGACCTCTGGCCTTTTGAAAATTCCGCACCCGCGAAGATAAGTCGCGCTATTGAACATCTTGGAGCGCGCCCCTAACGAGCGTATCAAGTTCGGCGGCGCCGCTCGACCGGCGTGCTGGGGCCATGGGCAAAATGAGACAATCAGGGTTCCGAAGGGATCCGATTCTTGTTCCCTATTTCATGTGTCGAACCCGGTCGGGGCTTTGTTCCAGGGCCATCGGGTTGCAGAGGATAGCGCCTTTGAGGGTCTACGCGTGATCGGGCTGGTTATCGTGACACACGGGCGACTGGCTGAAGAATTCGTCCACGCCATGGAGCACGTCGTCGGGCCTCAGCCGGCGGTCGCCACCATCTGTATCGGCCCGGACGACGACATGGAGCGGCGACGCCGCGATATCCTCAACGCCTGCCGCAATGTCGACGGCGGACAGGGGGTGATCCTGCTGACCGACATGTTCGGCGGCACCCCGTCCAATCTGGCGATTTCGGTGATGGAACAGACCAAGGCCGAGGTGATCGCCGGCCTCAACTTGCCCATGCTGATCAAGCTGGCCAGCGTTCGCGGCAAGGAGCCGCTGGACATCTGCGTCAGCCACGCCCAGCAGGCGGGTCGAAAATACATCTCGGTGGCCTCCTATGTCCTGGCCGGCGAGAAGTGAGATCCAAGGTCACTGTTGAGATCGTCAACGAACGGGGACTCCACGCCCGGGCGTCGGCCAAGTTCGTCAAGCTGGCGGGGACTTTCCAGTCCCAGGTCAGCGTGACCCGCGAGGACCAGACCGTCGACGCCCTTTCGATCATGGGCCTGATGATGCTGGCCGCCGGCCCCGGCTCCACCATCGAGATCGTCGCCGACGGCGTCGACGCGCCGGCCGCCGCAGCGGCCCTGGCCCGCCTGGTGGAGACGCGGTTCGAGGAGGACCGCTAGGGCTTTCGGCCGTCGAGGTGCGCCGCCAGGCTGGAGCCCCCTCCACCACCTTCGGTGGTCCCCCTCCCCCAAGAGGGGAGGAGATACGTGTCTCTCTTCCCCCTTT
>JANYFU010000019.1 GCA_025359665.1 Caulobacteraceae bacterium | reverse complement strand
TCGACGACCGCATCCGTTCCTCGGCGTTCGCCCCGTGTTAGCAAGCCCGGATTTTTTGGTGCTAGTGACGCTCCGAGACGGTTCCGGTAGGACTTGGACTCATCGTGCCCACCGCAGGCGGTCACCAGACAAGATTCTCGTTGGTTTTGACCCCAGCTTCCGCACCTCGTACAGCTTGCTCGGCGGATCGGCGTATGAACGCCTCAGTCGGTCGTGGCGAGAGCGTAAGCGGTCCTTAGGTCACGCACGAAATCACCGTAGGCGGCAGCCTTTGCCTTGGCCTCGGGGATACGCAGCAAATAAGACGGGTGGACTGTTACAAACGCGGTCGAACCGTCCGGCAAGACTTCGACTCGTCCTCTCGCCTCCAGCACCGATACCGATCGGCCCAGCACGGCGCGGGCCGCCGTCGCTCCCAGGGCCACGATCACTTTGGGTCGGACCAACCGACGCTCGTTGTCGAACCACCAGCGGCAAGCCCGCACCTCCCCCGCGCCGGGCGACTTGTGCAGCCGTCGCTTGCCGCGCATCTCATGCTTGAAGTGTTTGACGGCGTTGGTGACGTAGAAATCCTCACGCGGAGCCCCCGCCTCGGCCAGCGCCTTATTCATGATCTCGCCAGCCGGGCCGACAAATGGACGCCCGGCCAGATCTTCCTGGTCGCCAGGTTGTTCGCCCACCAGCATCAGCCTTGCCGTCGCCGGGCCTTCGCCCGGCACGGCCTGGGTAGCGTCACGCCAGAGCGGGCAACGACGGCATTGCAGCAGGCCTGAGGTGACTTCGGCCATGGTTTGTGGAGGAGCGGCGCGATCGGGCGCGGAAACACTCGCTTGCAGCGCGGCGATGCGAGAGGCGCGATGCGACGGCGAGGTTGGGCCAGCCTGGACCATGGCTTCGGTGCGTCCTTGAGCCTTACTGACCAGGTCGGGAATGATCTCGGCCTCGGGCAGGTTCCGCCAGTATTTGCGCGCCATATGCTGAGTCATCACTCTCGGATTCAGTCGGGCCGGGTTGAAAATTGACGCGTAGTAGGTCCGCCAGAAATCCTCCAGAGCGTCTTCCGTGGGCGCCTGACCGCGATCCAGGCCGGTCGAGGTACTCAACGCCTTGCCGTTCCAATGCACGGCCACCTCCGGCGTCAGGATCGAGAACCTGAGGTTGGCCATGCGCCGCACGAACCAGTCCGAGGCCGCCAAGGCCACGCGATGCGCGGGCTCGAACCAAGCCACATAGGTTTCCTCGGCCGCGCTCTCGACACGGCGAAAACGGACGAAGGCGTGCATCTTGTGGATCGCCTCGCGCACGGACTTGCGCATTATAGCGGCGGCGCGCACGTCTGGGTCGCTGGCGATCTCGACCAAGCGCGGCTCGTCCTTCATTCGCCACAGCAGTCGGTAGAGCAGGTCCAGCCGCTGGTCGGAACGGTGCAGGATAACGTCGCCGGCCAGGTCGAGAAAGGCGCGGGAAGCCGTGAACAGAGCCCCGGGCGCCGCTTCGGGCGCCGGCCGACCGAATAGGGACGGTCCAGCTTGACCCACCCGCCAATTGACATCCGCCGGCTCGATTCCGGCCAGCCGCAACCGCCGGGCCGCCGCCCGCCAGCCGTCAAGGTCGGTCTCGTTATCGATGGCGACGTCGAATATCAAAAGAGGGACAGTTGCACCGGGCTAGCCCGCCGGGACTGGGGCGCCAGCTTGGCGCGAAGGTCGGCCGAGTCCGTCTCTTCGCCGGGCGTCCATCCGTCGCAAACCACAAAGGCCCGCGCGCGTTTTACCGATCCTGCCAGTCGCCGCAGATCGTCGAGCGTCACCCGCTTAAGCCGCCGCACCGCGATCATCCGGTCGACGGTTTTTTCGCCGAGACCGGGGATGCGCAGCAGCATTTCCCGATCGGCCAGGTTCACGTCCACTGGAAATCGATGCCGATTGACCAGGGCCCAGGCGAGCTTGGGATCGATGGCCGGATCCAACATGCCGCCCGGCGCCGCCGATAAAATCTCCTCCCGCTCGAACCCATAGAAGCGCATCAGCCAGTCGGCCTGGTAAAGCCGATGCTCGCGCATCAGGTGCGGCCGTTCCAGCGGCAAGGCGGCGCTGGAATCGGGAATGGGGCTGAAGGCGGAATAATACACCCGGCGCAGGCCATAGGCGCCGTAGAGGCTGTCGGCCCGGGTCAGCACATCGGCGTCGGTGGCCAAGTCGGCGCCGACCACCATTTGGGTCGACTGGCCAGCCGGGGCGAAAGTCGGGGCGCGGCGGCCGGTATGGCTGCGCTCACGCGCCCCCTCAACCCCCATCCGGATCCGACCCATGGCCCGCTTGATGTCGACGACGGATTTTTCCGGCGCGAGTCGCTCCAGGCTGGCGTCGAGCGGCAACTCGATATTGACCGAAAGCCGGTCGGCATAGAGGCCGGCTTCCGCCGCCAATTCCGGACTTGCGCCGGCCACCAGCTTCAGGTGGATATAACCGCGATAGTCATGGTCCTGCCGCAGCGACCGGGCCACCCGGTTCAGCTGCTCCTGGGTATAATCGGCTGAGCGGATCACGCCCGACGACAGGAACAGCCCTTCGATATAGTTGCGCTTATAAAAATCCAGGGTGAGATCGACCACCTCCTTCACCGAGAACCGCGCCCTCTCAACGTTTGAGGACGAGCGGTTGACGCAATAAACACAATCAAACACGCAAAAGTTGGTCAGCAGGATCTTCAGCAGAGAAACGCAGCGGCCGTCCGGCGTATAAGCGTGACAGACCCCCATGCCCCCGGTGGCCCCGACGCCCGTCCCGGTCTTGGAGTTGCGTTTCGCCCCTCCCGATGAGGCGCATGAGGCATCGTACTTGGCCGCGTCCGCCAAGATCGAGAGCTTGCGCATGAGATTGATCACTGCCATCGACAAAGAGTAATGTTGCCTGTTTGTTCAGGCAAGGCCCTGCGTGGATTTGGTTCGGCCGCACCGCGTGGTGGGGCGGGCTTTCAGATCGCCGCCCCACATGACTAAGGTTGTGGTGGCCCCGAACACCGTCAGTTTGGAATTGCCTTGTTCACCCCGCGAAGCCGGAGCCCAGCATGAGCGACCACATCAAGGACAAAGTCATTGTGCTGACCGGCGCCGGCGGCGGCTTCGGGCGTCTGATCGGCATCAAGGCCGCGTCCCTCGGCGCGCGGTTGGTTTGCGCCGATATCAACGCGGAGGCCCTGGGCGTCACCGTTCAGGACATTCAGAGCGGTCAAGGACAGGCCATCGGTCGCCAGACGGACGTAACCGACTCCGCCCAGATGGCGGCCCTGGCCCGGGCCGCCGTCGAGGCGTTCGGCCGGATCGACGTCATGATCAACAATGCCGGTGTCATGCCGCTCGCCTTCTACGCGGACCACAAGGCGGCGAGCGAGCTTTGGCATCGCTGCATCGACATCAATATCAAGGGCGTGCTGAACGGCATCATGGCTGTCCACGATCAAATGATCGACCAGGGCCAGGGGCATATCGTCAATATCTCATCGATTTACGGCAACTTCCCGGTCGCCGGCGCCGGGGTCTACGGGGCGACCAAGGCGGCGGTGAACTTTCTATCGGAGGCCTTGCGCGTTGAATCCCAGGGCAAGATCAAGGTGACGGTTATCAAACCAACAGGCGTCCCGGGAACGGGTCTGGGCGCAGGGATCGTCAACCGCGCCGCCATCGTGGGCATACTGGGTCAAAACGCGGCGTCCTATCTGGCGACCATGGGGGTCATGGCGTCAGGCGAACTCCCCCCGGCTCAGGCCGACCCGGAAAACATCGCTTACGCGGCTCTGAGCCCCGACTATATCGCCGATCAGGTTATCCACACGATCAACCAGCCCTGGGGGGTGTCTCTGGGCGATGTTACGATCCGCGCTGCCGGCGATGCCTATATTCTTTAGGGCAGAGGTTCAGAAGCCATTGAAAGCCCTAGTGTCGGCGCGATCCGCTCCCAGGCTCAGAGATGGCGCTCGCCCCGCAGCAGGCCGCCGGGCGTCTTGCCCGTCCATTCGCCAGCTTCGAAGGTCACCTCGCCCGACTTGATGGTCTGGCGATAACCCTTGGCGGTCTGGAGAAGACGAGTGCCGCCTGCCGGAAGATCCTGGACGATCTCGGGTGGCGCGAGCGACAGCGCGTCGAGCTGGATGATGTTCAGATCGGCGAGATAGCCCGGCTTGACGACACCGCGATCGAACCAGCCGACATGGCGCGCATTCCGTTGCGAGTAGCCGTGCACAAGCGATTCCAGCGACATTTTCTGGCCGGACCTGCTGCCCTTGGACCACAGCGCGATCGTGGTCGTGGGGAACGAGCCGTCGCAGATCGTGCCGCAGTGGGCCCCGCCGTCCGACAGGCCATACAGGGTGTGAGGGCCGGTCATCATGCCATGCACGTCGTCGAGGTTACCGTAGTAGTAGTTGTTGATCGGCAGATAGACGAGGCGGCGGCCGCCCTCCTCCATTAGAACGTCATAGACGTAGTCGGCCGCATCGCGCCCGGCGCGATCGGCTTCAGCCCGGAGCGAGTTCTCGACGCGGGGTTCGTAGTCGACCGGATCGGTCAGGCGGAACATGCGCGAATAACCTTTGGTCAGCGCACCCCCATTGCCGGTCAGATTGACGTGGGCATGTTCGGCAAGGATCTGAGCCTTGATCGCGGGATCGCGCAGCTGAGCGATCAGCGCGTCGACCGTTGCGTCCTTGGCGATGCGACGGAAGGTCGGCGTCGCGATAAAGGGGTTCGTCGTCGAGGCGAACGAAAGTATCGCGCCCACGGGACGCGGCGCCACCTGAGCGCTGACGTCCAGCCCCGCGCCCCGCATCAATCCGATTTCCTTGAAGATTTGGCGCCAGCGGTCGGGCGCGTCGTCATTCTGCTGAACGGTGAACGACAGTTTGCGGGCCGTGAGCTCGGCCAGCGAGCGGATCAGGCGCAGTTCCGACGCCGCGAACTCATCGTCATTGGTAAGATAGGCGTCGGAGATCATCTGGATGACGCCGGTGTTCGCCTCGCGCAGGGCGCTGGCGATACCATGGAGTTCGGCTTCGGAGGCGGTGAGCGTACCGACGTTTTGACCGTCGCGGCTGCGGTGAAATGTGGTGCGGGTGGTCGAAAAGCCGATGGCGCCGGCCTTCAAGGCTTCCAGGGTAAGCTGCCGCATGCGCTCGATCTCATCGGCCGTGGGGATAGCCGTGTGATCGGCCCCGCGGTCACCCATGACAAACGAGCGTAGAGGCGCATGCGGCATATGGGCGCCGAGGTCGATCGCATAGCTGCGGCGGCCGAGCGCATCGAGATAGTCGGGGAAGCTTTCCCAGTCCCAGGTCAAGCCCGCGTGGAGCGCGGTCCCGGGAATGTCCTCGACGCCTTCAAGCAAACGAATCAGGAAGTCGTGCTTGTCGATCTGGGCCGGCGCGAAGCCCACGCCGCAATTTCCCATGGCGACAGTGGTAACCCCGTTGATGGACGATGGCGCCAGGACGCTGTCCCAGGAGACCTGGCCATCATAGTGGGTGTGAATATCGACGAAGCCCGGCGTGACGATGGCGCCGTCGGCGTCGATGACCCGAGTCGCCGCCCCCGACACTCGGCCCACTTCGGCGATTCGGCCATCCTTGACGGCGACGTCACCGCGGAACTTGGCCCCTCCCGTTCCATCAACGATCTCGCCGTTCTTGATCAGCAGGTCCAACATAGCTTTGCTCCCCAACGCGCGATTGTTGAGTTCATCCAGGCGCACCTTTTGATATCACGGATTTCATCGCTGGAGTGAAGCTCGATAGCCGGATACGGTTCTAGGTAAGGATTACCGATAGAGACCGCGAAGTCGTGGGCAGGAAATCTAATGCCGTCGCTGATCCGCGACACGATTCAGGATTGGGCGACAGATGGCTGGGATCGCTCGACTATCTGCATCACACCGCATCGCTCGACTCGCCCGGTCCCCCGCGAACGCCAACTGGCTCGCCACCACCGGACTTCATGAAGGCTCCGCTGCCTATTCCCGGCGCTTCGCTCAATGGGCAAGGGTGAGGCGGGCGCCTTTCGCTCAACGAACAGGCGCCAGCCGAAGCTGCGTTTCAATTGAGGGGTCTGGTACTGCGTCGTGGCGCTCACGGTATCACACTGCGGTCACGGACGCGGGAACGCGCCGCGCAGGGTATTGTCGATGGAAAGCTGGTCTCTGAGATACTACCCCATCGGGGTTTCAAACCCTGGTGGAGCGCGCGGGACCCGGCGTACACGCAGTGGTTTTCTGGCCAGGATCGTCGTTTTTCTTTCGATCTGTCTCGCTGTCATGGCGTCTGCTGGGCTGGCGCGCGCCGCGGAGCCCCGACTTTTCATCTATGACAACGACTTCCTGGGACCAGGCGGCTCTGACATGCAATCGGTTCTGCCACTGCTGGCTGGGCCGGACGTCAAGCTGCTAGGCTTTACCGTGGTTACCGGCGACGGTTGGCTGGACGAGGAGACAGCCTATCTTTTGCGTTTCCTCGAGGTAGCGCGAGCGACCGACATCCCGGTCGTGCCGGGCGCGCTGTACCCCCTCGTCAATACGCAGCCCAGAATGGCCGCCTGGGAGCAACTCTACGGCAAGCTGCCGTGGAAAGGCGCGTGGGACGAATCGGCGCCCGGCGCCACCATGCATCCCGCCGACCCGCATCGGATAACGCCCTGGGCGGACGGCATGCCCAAGACCAAGCCCGCCGACGAGATAGCGGCTAATTTCCTGATCCGCCAGGTACGGGCGCATCCACATCAGGTGACGATCGTAGAGGCGGGTCCGATGACCAATCTGGCCCTGGCGATCCGGCTCGATCCGGAATTCCCCGCCCTGGCGAAAGAGCTGATATTCATGGGCGGGTATGTCGGCGCCATCCTGGATCAGGTCACCGGCAACCCGGACTTCACGGCCGACTTCAATATCTGGTTCGATCCGGAGGCGGCGCATATCGCGCTGACAGCGCCATGGCCAAAAATCATCTCGATAGGCACGGTCAGTAACGGTGCGCTGACGGATCAAGCGTTGCTCGACCGCATCGCGCAAAAAAGGACGCCGGCCAACGAATATCTCGCCCGCAACGCGATGAAGGATCTGCCCCTATGGGACGAGACGACGACCGCGATCGCCGTTGATCAAAGCCTGATCCTCAAATCGGTGGACGCCTATATGGATGTCAACCTGGACTTCGGTGCGGATTATGGGCGGATGCATGTCTGGCCCGACAACCTGGCGCCGCATCAGGGGGCGCGCAAAGTCACGGTGGTGCTCTCGATCGACACGAAACGGGTCGTCGACGAGTACGTAAAGGCGGCCCAGTTCCAACGGCCATCGAGATAGCGGCGTCTATTTATCGAGCCTAGGACCATTCCTGGCCTCAGAACCGCAGTTTCACGCCGCCATGGGCGGATATCGGCGGCGCTGGACTCTGGAAGCGGGGGTTCACGCCCACGCCATCCGCCGGCACACCAGGCGCCCCGACGCTGGTAGGATCGCCCAAAATTCCGAAAGTGGCGTAGCGCGCATTCAGCGCGTTATCGACCATGACGAACAGCGAAAGCCGCCGCGTCAGATTGAGGGTGGAGTGCAGGTTGACCACCGCATAACCCGCCAAAGGCGCGAGTTGATTGCCTTCGTCACCGCGATACACTTGTTCACTCAGCCACGCCAAGCTGACGCCCGCCCGCCAGCCACGCCGGATCTCGTAGTCCGCCCCGAGCTTCAGACGGTGTTTCGGGATTCCCGGTAGGGAACCGCCTGGCCGGACGTGGATGTCGCCGAATACATCCTGCAATGGGTTGGAGGCTGATGGCAGATCGAACGCGGACAGGAATGTCGCTTCTATGTAACTATAGCTTGCATAGGCGCTCAGCCTCGATCCGGTATAGCGGGCGCTCAGCTCGATGCCCTCCCGACGCGTGCCACCGATGTTCTGGAAGTAGCCGGCGCTGAGCGAGGTGGCGACGGCATAGATGTCGTCGTGAACATCGGTTCGGAAATAACCCGCGCTCCAGGCCAGGCCATCGCCGGCCATGGCGAAGCGGCCTCTCAACCCCGCCTCCCAGGTTCGCGAGACCACCTGTCTGAGGGTCGGTGGATCACTGGCCAGGGACGAGGGCAGCAAGCAGGGGATGAGCGGGTTTGAACACTCGATCTCGCTGGCGTTGGGAACCCGACTGCCCTCGGAATACCCTGCATAGACTGTCAGGCCGCGCCCAAACCGATACGTC
Organism: Caulobacteraceae bacterium; assembly: GCA_025359665.1. Lineage (GTDB taxonomy): Bacteria > Pseudomonadota > Alphaproteobacteria > Caulobacterales > Caulobacteraceae > Acaudatibacter. The sequence goes on along the minus strand of JANYFU010000019.1, from coordinate 5,491 downwards.
GCCCCCAAGGCGGGGTTGAACCGTTCGTAATGGTTGTCACCGTTGAGGTTGTCGCCAAGGCGATCGGTCAGACCGATCCGCGCGTGATTGTATCGGCCGCTGGCCGTAACGGCTAACCTGGGGGTCAGATTGAGCGTATCGGTGGCGTAAACGCCGACAAAGGTCGAAGCAGCACGCAGGCTCACCGGCGTGGCGTTGAAGGGCGTGTCCTCCAACGTATCCACGAACAAGCCCGACGGCGTCACATGCAAGGCCGGGTCGATGACACCAACCTCGACCGAGGACGAGAAATCAGTTGTCGCCGAATCCAGGCTCGCGCCCACGGCAAGGTGGTTTTCCCGCCCCAGGAGCTTCGCCGTCGAAGTCATCTGGAGGGAGCCTCCCACCGTGTTAGAACTGACCTTTTCCAGGTCGTTTTCACCGATAGGCTTTGCGCCGCCATTGGAGACATCAGGGATCAGGTGTCCGGCGCCATCGGTCAGAGGCGTCAACCGATCACCCTGGCAGAGATAGCCCGCGTCGGGCGCCGTGGCGCAGGCCGTGTAGTCGGTGGTGTTGCCGTTGACGACATCTTGCCGGAAGCCACGGTAGTAAAGCGCGCCCTGCAGAATCAGGGTCGGCGCGACGGCGTAGGAGCCGTTCAGCGTGACGAACGCCAACCTGTTTTCATTTTGCTGGGGACTGGTGAATACCAGGGCGCGATCGACAGCCAGTTCCTGAACCGGCGTGGCGGATTCGCCATCCAGGTGGTTGTCGGCCAGGGTGACGGCCAGATCGAGGGTCAGCTTGCCCACCCGCGCGCCAAGGTCGCCATAGACGTCCCGAAGACGATTCGACGAAAAGGCGCGCCAGCCGTCCTCGTCCAGGACCCGGCCAGCTAGATAAGCGCTCAGGGTTCCGTTGTTGACACCGAAATCGGCCGACGCCTCGCGCCGCCCGAACGATCCGCCAGAAATCGAGGCGTCGCCCCCTGGATCGGAGAAACCCGTCTTCATATCCACGACCACCGACCCGCCCAAAGCGTTGAGACCGAAGACTGGATTGGCGCCCAGAACGTCCAGCCGACGGATCGCGATGTCGGGTATCAGGTCCCAGTTGACGGTCTCGCCGAAGGCTTCGTTGATCCGCGCGCCGTTCTGATAGACGGCGACGCCTTGGGGCGTGCCGAGCACCGGCGAGGCTTCGAAGCCGCGAATCAGGATGTCCGGTTGAAAGGTGTCGTCGAGGTTTTCGTTGATTGAGACGCTGCCCAGCTGGTCGCCAAGCGCGCCGACGATACTGGGCGAACCGACCCGCGCCAGATCTGTCGTCGACAAGGTCTGGGTGTTGGAAGGCGTCTTGTCGATATCGATACCCGTGCCGGGCAGCGGCGTGACGGCAATGACCGTAATCCCCGCCGCTTCGGCGCCAGAGTCCGTGGCGGGCGGGGTGTCGGCCCGGGCGACGGCGACAAGACTCAACTGGAAAAGTAGCAGCGCAACGAACTGGCGGATTGGGGAACTCTCGGAAAAAAGCCATGTCGATATCCGAATCCATGGCTGGAAATCAAAAACATGCAAGGCTCTCGGCGGGTGACGAGCCGGTAGGGGCCAGGCAATGGAAGCACCCCGGAGAAACCTTCTATACGACTGAGGCCGTGAGCCTCGAAAACCCCGCCCCCGATCCGGTCAATCGCACGATGATCACCCTCACGGTGATGCTGGCCGCGATCATGACCATGCTGGATTCGACAATTGCCAATGTCGCCCTGCCGCACATGGCCGGATCGATGTCGGCCTCGGCCGACCAGATCAACTGGGTCCTGACCAGCTATATCATCGCCGCGGCGATCATGACGCCGGTGACCGGCTGGTTTGCCGGGCGGCTGGGCGTGAAGCGGATGTTCATGATCGCCATTGTCGGTTTCACCATCGCCTCGGCGCTATGCGGCGCGGCCCAGAACCTGACGCAGATCGTGCTGTTCCGGGTGCTGCAGGGGATGTTCGGCGCGGGCATGATGCCGTTGTCCCAGACCGTGATGCTCGACACCTATCCACCCCAGGAACGCGGCCAGGCGATGGCAATCTGGGGGATGGGGGTCACCGTCGGGCCAATCCTGGGACCGGTGATCGGTGGCTGGCTGACCGACGATTTCAGCTGGCGATGGGTGTTCTTCATCAACCTGCCGATCGGCGCCCTGTGCGTGGCTGGTGTCGCAACCTTCATGCCGCGCAACCAGCCCACTCACCGGCGACCGCTGGAATGGATCGGTTTCCTGTTGCTGGCGATCGCTCTGGCGGCCTTCCAGCTGATGCTGGACCGTGGACAGGAAAACGACTGGTTTGCCTCGCCGGAAACCGTCGCCGAAGCCGTGACGGCCGCCTGCGCCCTGTGGATGTTCGTGATCCACACCGCCACCGCGCGCCACTCATTCCTGCCGGTGGCGCTGCTGGGCGATCGTAATTTTGTCACCGCCACCCTGGTCAATCTCTCGCTGGGCTTGCTGGTGTTTCCGGTGATGGCGATCCTGCCGCCGATGCTGGAGACGCTGATGGGCTATCCGGTTCTGACCACCGGCCTGGTGACCGCGCCCAGGGGCCTGGGCAGCATCATTTCAATGTTCGTGGTCGGGCGGATCATCAACCGCGTGGACGCCCGGGTCCTGATCTTGACCGGCCTGGGTGTATTCGCCCTGTCGTTCCGGGCCATGAGCCATTTCGCCCTGACCATGGATTGGCAAGCCGTCGCCACCACTGGGTTCATCCAGGGCCTGGGGACCGGCATGGTTTTCACACCTATAACGGTTCTGGCGTTTGGCGCCCTGCGCCCCGACCTACGCCCCGACGCGACCGGTTTCTTCGCCCTGCTGCGCAGCGTTGGCAACAGCGCCGGGATCTCGCTGATGCAGGCGGGCTATACACGGCTGACGCAGACCGTACACACCCGTCTGGTGGGTGGCCTGAGCCCGGAAAACCCCATCGCCCAGGCCCCGGACCTCGCCTCGCCGCTGAGCCTGTCGACCCAGACGGGGATGATGGCTCTGAATGAGGAGGCGACGCGCCAGGCCTCGATGGTCGCCTATGTCGATCTTTACCATCTGCTGTTCCTGACCGCCCTGGGGATCATGCCGCTGATCCTGTTCCTGCGGCCGATCAGTCTCGCCCCCGCCAGCGGGCCTATCGCGGTGGAACACTAAGGGACGGCGCGAGGCGATGACGGTTTTGCTCGGCCGCGCCGGCCCGTGGTAGTCGTCAGTCGGATATTTCAAAAGGAACGCGGTCTCGCCATGGACTTTTCCGGATCGAGCGTCCTGTGCGTCGGCGACCTGATCCTCGACCGATTTGTCTATGGCCAAATCGATCGAATATCGCCGGAGGCTCCGGTCCCGGTGCTGCGTTTGACGCGGACCACCGAAATGCTGGGTGGCGTGGGCAATGTGGCGAACAATATCGCAGCGTTGGGCGGCCAGGCGATCCTGGTCGGGTTGATCGGCCGCGACGCAATGGCCAGCGTTATTCGCGGTCTGTTGACCCACGCGAACGCCATATCCGCTCGACTGGTCGAGACGGTACGGCAGCCAACGGTTTGCAAGACTCGCTACGTCGCCTCGGGGCAACAGGTGGTGCGAACCGACGAGGAGCATCTTCTGCCCCTGGACGAGATTGAGGAGGCCTCTCTGATCGCGGCGATCGACGCCTCGGCCCCCGGTGTCGGCGCCATCGTCCTGTCGGACTACGGCAAGGGCGTCGTCACCAATCTGGTGATCGCCCGCGTCGTGGAACTGGCGCGGGCCAAGGGCATACCGATTTTTGTCGATCCCAAGTCGGATGACTTCAGCCGTTACCGTGGTGTCACCTGCCTTACGCCAAATCTGAAGGAACTGGCGGCGGCGGCGCGGATGCCGGTAGACGATGAGACAGCGGTGATCGCCGCCGCGCACAAGGTGATGAATGACGCCGACGCGGCGAGTATCCTGGTGACCCGGGCGGAAAAGGGCATGATCCTGGTGGAAGCCGACGGGTCGGCGCAGGTGGTTTCGGCGCGTGCGCGGGAAGTCTTCGACGTCTCGGGCGCCGGCGACACGGTGATCGCGACCATGGCGTTGGCTACGGCCAGTGGTCGATCGCTCGCCCAGTCGATGGCGATCGCCAACGCCGCCGCCGGTGTGGTGGTCAGCAAGGCCGGAACGGCGACAGCCCATATCGCTGAGGTGATGCATGAATTGAGCGCCGGCGAACAAGGTCAAACCGAGACACCAGGGTTGTCCGATGCCGATCTCGCGACCAACCTCGTGCGGCATTGGAAGAGCCTTGGCCTAACCGTGGGGTTCACCAACGGTTGTTTCGATCTGATTCATGCCGGCCATATCACCCTGCTGGCCGCCTCCAGGGCGCAGTGCGATCGGTTGGTGGTCGCCCTCAACACAGACGCCAGCGTCAGCCGATTGAAGGGCCCCACGCGGCCGATCAATTCGCTTGATAAGCGAGCGCAGGTCATGGCGGCCGTCCGATATGTCGATTGCGTCATCGCCTTCGACGAGCAGACGCCCATCGACCTGATCCGGCGACTATTGCCCGACGTGCTGATCAAGGGCGCTGACTATACGGTCGAAACCGTGGTGGGCGCCGATGTCGTCATTGCCGCCGGTGGGCGGGTGTATTTGGCGCCGCTGGTGCAGGGGCAATCCACCACCAACATCGTGCACCAGATCCGGGCGTAAGCGACCTGCGAAGGAGACGAGCCAGATGCCCAACCCACTGGCGGCAATTTTTTGTATGGGCGCGGTGTCCCTAATCCCGCCCAAACCATCGACGCCGCTCAACGCCGCCGCAACGCCAACTTTCTACGTGGCGCGCGACCCTCCTCCCGGACCGGCGGCCCAATGGACAAAAGACGCCCGGGCCACGTTGGACAGTCTTCGCCAACCCGTGGCGACCGCGAAGCAGGCTCGCAACATCATCCTGTTGATCGGCGACGGGATGGGCCTTTCCACCGTAACGGCGGCACGGATTCTCGACGGCCAGACAAAGCAAATGGAGGGCGGCGGCGAAGAAAACCAGCTGTCGTTCGAGGCCTTTCCGGCCACGGCCCTGGCCAAGACCTACAATGTCGATCTCCAGGTTCCCGAGTCCGCCGGAGCAATGACGGCGATCATGACCGGGGTGAAGACACGCGGTGCGTCCGTGGGCGTCGATGAAGTGCCCGCGCGAGGCGAGTGCAAGGCCGCCCGGGGCCACAATCTGGCGACTCTGCTTGAACAGGCCAAGGACGCCGGGCTTGCCACCGGCGTCGTGACGACGGCCCGTATCACCCATGCCGTCCCCGCCGCCACCTATGCGCACGTCAGCGACCGCGACTGGGAGATCGACACCCGAATGCCGCGGAGCGCCCTGGATGAAGGGTGCCAGGATATCGCCCGGCAGCTGGTGCTGTTCGATCACCGTGGCGGACTGGACGTCGTGCTGGGCGGCGGGCGCCTGGCCTTCATGGCCCCGGACCAGGCCGATCCCCA
>JANYFU010000208.1 GCA_025359665.1 Caulobacteraceae bacterium | reverse complement strand
CCACCCCCCATATTCGCCGATCGGACCTCGCCATGCTGCACGATATTCTACCCGGACGAATCGATCCGGAATCATCGGAGGCCTACCTGTATAGGAAGGTGCTGTTCGGCGCTCATGATGGGGCCGGCGAACGCGACAATGCGCGTTGCAGAAGCCTTCAACTTATACTGACGATTGCTGGACGCATTGCGGCGCGCCCCACACCCGAGCAGGTTCGGTGGGCGCTGTTCGACGCTAAGCCAGGCGCGTTTGGCGACGCCTTGGAAGCCGACAGACTACGCTGGGAAGCCTACCAGACCCACGACCTGCTTCAGCTGGCGTTCGCCTCACTCCTCAGGCTTTCGGTTGAGGAACTTCGCACCGGCGGTGTCGACCTGACATTTCGGGACCTAGTCGCGGCTTCCTCCAACAAGATCGTTGAAGCGCTCCCCGGCGCCGGCAATCAGACTTGGTCGGAATTCGTCGCGGCGAACACGGATGCTGAAGTCGCAACCTTGGCCCGAGCGCTAGCCCGAATACCTACCAACGGAATGCCGCGCGAATCCATCGCGGGGGCACTGACCATGATTGGTGCGCTTCAGGCTCGCGTAGACGCCCGACCCGACCTGGCGGCGGAGATCGAGGCCGTTTTTTCCAGGGGCGATGGGCGGGGCTTCGCTCGCTCGATTCGGAGCGAGCTGGCCTTTCTACGGACGTACAATGGCGTCGGCATAGGGAACTTGGCTCCGGAATTGTTCGCAGACCGCATCATCCGCCGGCATTCGGAAGTCGCCATGCTGAAGTTCGCGCGGCAGCGCGACTACACCTTCCTGTTCGAGGCGACAGATGGCCGCCTGCGATACCGTGCCGATTATGCTCCTGTGCTGACGACGCCCCGACTGGGCCCTGCGATCACGTTCCTCGTAGACCTTAGGCTTCTGGACGCCGATGGTCTGACAGTCCGGGGCCAGGACTGGCTTGGGGCTCTTTGATGAAGCTCTATGAGCATCTTGCCAAGCCGCTGAGTGGCAATGCCTTTCACAGCACCGTGGTGACGACGTTTGGGGTGGAGTTCACCGCGTTCGAACAGTTGCTGGTGCCCCAGTTTCTGGGCACCGGCGCCGGCAACATAATCCTGCTGGCCGACCCCGGAATGGTCGCGCTGTCGTTGGCTGAAGGCGCGGCCCCGCCCAAGACGGCGGGGCTGGATTACATCGTGCACAGCCCGAGATCGCAGGGCGGCGTCTTCCACCCCAAGATCATCTTTCAGGTTGGCCGGCACGGCGCGCGGGTGGTGGTGGGGTCAGCAAACGCCACGTCCTCCGGTCTGGCCGGCAATCGCGAAGTAGTGAGCCGGGTAGAGTGCACCGCCGCGCCCGGTCCCGAGCGGGCCTTCGCCGTTGCCGTATGGCACTATCTGGCCGACCTGGTCGAAGATGCGCGGGGGCCGGTACACGACGCCTACCTTTGGCTCGAGAAACACACGCCTTGGCTGGCGCAGGCTCAGGACGACCGGACCGTGCGTATCTGGACGCTGGCCGACGGCTCCCGGCTGGGGTTCATGGCGAATGACCCTGCTGATGAGCGTTCCATCATCGATCGCTTCGTGGCGGAGATCGGCAACGGACCTGTCGAGCGGCTGCTTGTGATCAGCCCCTATTGGGACGAGGGGCTTGTGGCGCTTCAATCGCTGATCGGCGGACTCAAGCCCAGCGAGACCACAATACTGATCCAGGCGTGCGAGGAGCGGTTTCCACGCGATGCGGCAAGATCCCTGGACATCATGGTCAAGGAACTCTCGATGATTAAGACGCCCGGCTCCGAGTCCGAGGGCATGGCGCGACGTTTCAGCCACGCAAAGCTGATCATCGCGACATCCGGGGACTATGACTACGTGCTGTCAGGCAGCGCCAACTGCACGCTGGCGGCGCTCGGGACGCGTGGGCGGCGTGGAGGGAATGTCGAAGCCTGCATCTTCCGCCGGTTGCCGGCTGGCGAGATTGTAGGTAACATCACGCTTGATGCGTCACTAGCCGCAGCGCCGCTCAACCTCGATGACCTCCCGCCCCT
>JANYFU010000162.1 GCA_025359665.1 Caulobacteraceae bacterium | reverse complement strand
GCGGTGGTGACGCCGGTGATCACCGCCCACCCTACCGAGGTTCGGCGCAAGAGCACGCTCGACCGGGAGACCGCGATCGCCGGGTTCCTGGACGCCACCAGCGCCGCCGGGCGCGCGACCCCGGCCGAAATCGAGACCGCGTTGAAGCGCGAGATCCGCATCCTGTGGCAGACCCGGATGCTGCGCTCGGAGCGGATCACCGTGGCCGACGAGATCGACAACGCCGTGTCGATCTTCGAACTGACCTTCCTGCCGGAGATACCGGCGCTGAAGCGGCGGCTCGCGGCGCTGTTCGGGCTCGAGGGTCCCCTGCCCGCCTGTTTCCAGCTGGGATCGTGGGTCGGTGGCGACCGTGACGGCAACCCGTTCGTCGGGGCCGACACCCTGGAGCACGCGCTGCGGACCCAGGGCCGGGCGGTGATCGACTGGCTGCTGGAACAGCTGCACGCCCTGGGGGCGGAGCTGTCGCTGTCGGATGAATTCGCGGTGGTCACCGAGGCGTTGACGGCCCTGGCCGCCGCCGGGCAAGACGCCAATCCTCATCGCTCCGACGAGCCCTATCGGCGGGTGCTGGTGGCCTGCTACGCCCGCTTGGCCGCCACCCGCGCGGCACTGCTGGGCGCGGGGCCGGTCCGCGCCGCGCCGATCGCGGCCCCGGCCTATGCCGCCCCGGCTGAGCTGGCGGCCGACCTCAAGGTGGTGGCCGAATCGCTGAGCCAGAACAGCGCCGCCGACCTGGCCCAGGGCCGGCTGCTCGACGTGCGCGAGGCGGTGGACAGTTTCGGCTTCCACCTGGCGGTGGTCGACTTGCGCCAGAATTCCGACGTGCACGAGCGCGCGGTCGCCGAGTTGCTGACCTCGGCCGGGGTGGTGGCCGACTACCTGGGCCTGTCGGAGAGCCGGCGTGTGGCGGTGCTGGTGGCGGAACTGGGTAATCCCCGCCTGCTGCGCTCGCCCTATCGCGACTATGGGGCCGAGACCGCGCGCGAGCTGAAGATCGTCGACGCCGCGGCCCGGCTGCGCCGCCAGTTCGGTCCGGGCGCGATCGCCAACTATGTGATCTCCAAGGCCGCCAGCGTCTCGGACATGCTGGAGGTGGCGATCCTGCTGAAAGAGGCCGGCCTGTTCACGCCGGGCGAGGCGCCCGACTGCGCGCTGCGCATCGTGCCGCTGTTCGAAACCATCGACGACCTGCGGGCCAGCGCGAGGGTGATGAGCGACTGGTTCGACCTGGCGCTGGCCAGGGGCATCCTGGAGCGCCAGGGCCGGTTGCAGGAAGTGATGATCGGCTATTCCGACAGCAACAAGGACGGCGGCTATGTGACCTCCAACTGGGAGATCCGCACAGCGCTGAACGGCCTGCTGGCCCTGGGCTCGGCGCGGGGGATCGACATGCGGTTCTTCCACGGCCGGGGCGGCGCGGTCGGCCGGGGCGGCGGTTCCAGTTTCGAGGCGATCCAGGCCCAGCCGGCCGGCGCGGTGCGCCGGGGTATCCGGATCACCGAACAGGGCGAGGTGGTGTCGTCGAAATACGGTCATCCGCTGGGCGGCCTGATCAGTCTGGAGACCATCGCCGCCGCCGCCCTGATGGCGGAAACCGCCCACGAGCCCGACGCCGCCGACGGCGCCTTCGCCGAAGTTCTGGCCGCGATGAGCCTGGAGGCGTTCACCGCCTATCGCGCCCTGGTCTATGAGACGCCGGGGTTCGAGGATTATTTCCGCCAATCGACGCCGCTGCGCGAAATCGCCGATTTGAAGATCGGCAGCCGTCCGGCCTCGCGCACCGCCTCCACGAAGATCGAAGACCTGCGGGCCATACCGTGGGTGTTTTCCTGGTCGCAGTCGCGGGTGATGCTGCCCGGCTGGTTCGGCTTCGGCTCGGCCACCGCCGGCGCCGGCGTGGCGCGGATCGAGGCGCTGACCCGCCTGCACGCCGCCTCGCCGTTCTTCCGCTCGGTGGTCTCCAACCTGGAGATGGTGCTGGCCAAGTCGAGCCTGCCGATCGCCGCGCGCTATGCCGAACTGGTCGAGGACCAGGCCCTGGCCGCCGCGATCTTCCCGCGCATCGAGGCCGAATGGCGGGCCAGCCGCGACGCGGTGCTGGCCATCACCGGCCAGAGCGCCCTGCTGGAAAACAACCCCCGCCTGGCCCAGTCGATCCGCCTTCGCCTGCCCTATATCGACCCGCTGAACGTGCTGCAGATCGAACTGCTGCGCCGCTACCGCGCCGGCGAAGCCGACGAGGACGTGCGCCGGGGCATCCACATGTCGATCAACGGCGTCTCGGCGGGATTGCGGAACAGCGGGTAGGCGGGGTCGGCGGAAGGCTCCAACTTTCATTTGGACGGCTACTGACTTTCAGATAGACGGGCATCGACTTTCAATTGGCCGGACCGTCGGCTTGAATTGGACGGAGCCGCGCCGTGTATCCGAGGTTCGCCGCCGCGAGAATCGAACAGGCTCTGTCCGACACCCGCGTGGTGTTGCTGGCCGGTCCGCGTCAAGCGGGCAAGACAACGCTGGCCAGGTCTCTGGCCGGAGAAGGCCGTCGCTATGAGACGCTCGACAACGCCACCACCCTGGCGGCCGCGAGCGCGGATCCCACCGGGTTCGTCAGGAATCTCGGCCGGGCTATCATCGATGAAATCCAGCGCGTTCCCGAGCTTCTCCTGGCGATCAAGGAAAGTGTCGACAACGACCCGGCGCCCGGCCGCTTTCTGCTGACCGGCTCGGCCAATCTGATGACCCTGCCGCGCGTCGCCGACTCGCTGGCCGGCCGCATGGAGACGGTCAGGCTGTTGCCGCTGGCGCGGTCGGAGATCGTCTCTCCAGAACCGCCGACATTCCTCAAGCGGGTTTTCAATGGCGAGACCCCCAATATCGGTCGGCCAGTTGTCGGCGAGGATCTGGTGGGCGCGGTGCTTTCCGGCGGCTATCCGGAAGCCCTGGCGCGCGAGAGCTGGGCTCGTCGTCAGGACTGGTACCTGGACTATGTCGAGGCCGTCGTGCGGCGCGACGTGCGCGACATTGCCGCCATCGATCAGCTGGACAGGCTCCCGCGCCTGCTGCGCGTGCTGGCCGAACATTCGGGCCAGCTGATCAATCACGCGGGGATCGGCGCGGCGATCGGCATCAACCATGTGACCACGCAGCGGTACGCGGCCATACTTGAGCAGCTGTTCCTGGTGCGCACCCTGCCGCCCTGGCACGGCAACGCGCTCAAGCGGCTGATCAAGACACCGAAGTTGCATTTCCTCGATTCGGGCCTGCTGGCGGCGATGCGCGGCGTGACGCCCGAGTGGGTCGGCCGGGACCGCACGGTGTTTGGACCGATCCTGGAGACGTTCGTGTTTTCCGAACTGCTGAAACTGGCCAGCTGGGCCGACGAGCGCGTGAGCTTCAGCCACTACCGGGACAAGGACCAATATGAGGTCGATGTGGTGATGGAAGACCGCCTCGGCCGCATCGTGGGCATAGAGGTGAAGGCGTCGGCCACGGTCACCCCCGATGACTTTCGCGGCCTGCGCCGTCTGGCCGAGGCCGTCGGCGACCGCTTCGCCTTTGGTCTCGTGCTGCATGACCACGATCGCGCCACGCCGTTTGGCGACCGCCTCTGGGCCGCGCCCCTGTCCTGTCTTTGGTGACAAGCGGTGTAGTGTGCCGAGGCGGGACGCAAGGATATCTGGACCAAGGAGGACGCTTTGACTCGCGACGGGACCACAACGCTGGATCGGCGGGGATTGATGCGGGCGTCTTTGGCGCTGGGTGGGCTGGGCCTGAGCGGTCTGGCCGGCTGCGCCACGGCGCGGGGTGGAGCGGTGGCGTCGCAGCCGCCCTACAGCCCCCTCCCCGCGTTCGCGCCGGTCCGGGCCAGCGGCGATCGGCTGTTCGATATCACCGTGTGCCTGAGGCCGTTCCGGGCGGCGGGGCCGCGGCTGGACACCGAGATGCTGGGCGACACCTTGGTGGTGCACAACTATGGGCATGGCGGCAGCGGCTGGTCGCTGTCGTGGGGGTCGGGGACCCTGGCGGTGGCCAAGGCGATGGCGAATAGCCCGCGCGAGGTGGCGGTGGTCGGCTGCGGCGCGCTGGGCCTCACATCGGCGATCCTGGCCCAGCAGGCCGGGGCCAAGGTGACCATCTATGCCCGCGACCAGCTGCCCCAGACCCGCTCGTCGCGCGCCACCGGCAGTTGGACGCCAGACTCGCGCATCGCGCTGACCGACGCGGCGGGGCCGGCGTTCGGAGCGCTGTGGGAGACCATGGCCCGCACCTCGTTCAAGCGCTACCGGCAGTATCTGGGCCTGCCGGGGACGCCGGTGGAGTGGGTCGATCGCTACAATCTGTCGGACACCGACCCTGAAACCGCCCGCGCCCAATACCGCGCGCTGAACACCCTGGGTTTCGCCGACTATGAGGACCGGATCAGCGACCTGACGCCGCGCACGGAGACGCTGAGCCCCGGCGCGACGCCTTTTCCCACCGCCTATGTGTCGCGATCCTCGACCCTGATGTTCAACATCGCCGACTATGGCCACACGCTGATGAGCGATTTCCTGACCGCCGGCGGCAAGTTCGAGCGCGCCGAGTTCCACAGCCCCGCCGACATGACCACCCTGAAGGAAAAGGTGGTGATCAACTGCCCAGGCTATGGCGCCCGGGCGCTGTGGAAGGACGAAAGCATCACGCCGGTGCGCGGCCAGATCGGCTGGCTGGTCCCGCAGCCGGAGCTGACCTATGGGCTGTTTTACCGCGATGTCAGCATACTCCCGAGACGCGACGGCGTGATGGTGCAGGCGATCGAGGGCGGTGATCTGAAGGGCTACAAGAACGACAACGAAACCCCCGACCGCGCCGAATCCGAGAAGGCGGTGGCCGTCATCGCCGAGCTGAACTCACGTATGCGGCGGGCGTAGGCCGCCTGGGAGTTCACTGGGAGGCTGTCGGGAGCTGCGTGGTAGTCTGGTGGTAGGTTTTCGGGAGCTTCTTGGGCGCTAAATGGGCGCTGGCGGGGCGATTGTTGGGAGCGGGTTGGTAGGCGGCTGGGAGCTGGAAATCCAGATTTTCGGAGCCGTTCGCCCTCTGGAATTGTGACAATATATTGATTTTCTTATATTTTATCTGGACAGCGGACCAGTCGAGATGATGCGGATGGGCGCTTTCGTCGCGATTGTTCGCGAAATCGACCGAGGCTGAGGTTTGGCTGGCGGGCATGAGAGGGGTCTGGGGCCTGGGCGAGTTTCGAACAAGCCCAGACCGTAGCACCAAATAATGCATTTTGCAATAGTTGAGCCGTCAGTTCACGCCAGCGCGTAGCGTATCGGCAACGCCTTCGGGCCGTTGACGAAGTTGGCTTCGGAGAGCTTGGCCTGGCCGGCCAGTTCGACCGACTTCAGCCTGGGCAGCAGCTCCTCCCATAGGATGCGCATCTCAAGCTTGGCCAGGTGCTGGCCCAGGCACAGGTGGGCGCCGTAGCCGAACGCCAGGTGCCGGTTGGGCGCGCGGTCGACGCGGAATTCATCGGGGGCCTCGAACACCTCTTCATCGCGGTTGCCGGACGGGTAGCACAGCATCAGCCACTCGCCCTTGGCGATGGCCTGGCCACGCAGGGTGGTGTCTGCCGCGACGGCGCGCATGAAGTGCCGCACCGGTGTCGTCCAGCGGATGGATTCGTCGACGAGGCCCGCGATCAGATCCGGCCTGGCCCGGACCTTGTCCAGCTCGGCCGGCCGCTCGGCCAGGGCCCACATGGCGCCGGCGGTGGACGAGGAGGTGGTGTCGTGGCCGGCGGTGGCGACGATCAGATAGTATGAAACGGCGTCGAGGTCGGAGATCGGCTGGCCGTCGATCGCGGCGTTGGCGATGGTGCTGGCCACGTCGTCCCTGGGACTGGCGCGGCGGTCGGCGGTCAGCACCCTGAAGTAGTTGAAGAAATCCATCATCGTCGCCTGCATTTCCAGCTGCCGCGCCTCGGGCGTGTCGGGGCCACCCTGGCGACGAAGGTCGGGATCGGTGGCGCCGAACAGTTCCTGGGTCAGCTTCAGCATGCGCGGCTCGTCCTCGCGCGGCACACCCAGGATCTCCATGATCACCCGCAGCGGGAAATGCAGGGCGACCTCTTCGACGAAGTCGCAAGCCCCGCCCATCGCCTCCATCCGCGCCACCGCCTCGCGCGCCAGTTCGCGGATACGACCCACCAGCTTGCGGATGTTCTGCGGCATGAACCAGGCCTGGGTCAGGGCGCGGTATTTCATGTGGTCAGGCTCATCCATCTGCACCAGGGTGTAGATCAGCGGCCGGCCCGCCGCCCGGGCCTCGCGTCCACGCTCGACCGCCTCACGCGGCGCCAGGGTCGAGGGGAAATCGCCATAGGGGAACAGGGCGTTGTCGCGGCTGACCTCGAGGATGTCGGCGTGTTTGGTGACGATGCGGAACGGATTGAAGCCCGGCAGGTCGGCCCGCGCCAGGGGCTCGTTGCGGCGCAGCCAGGCGTAGGCGGCGTACAGGCGGGCGGGGTCGGCGTGGGCCTTGGGATCGACGACGGCGGCAATGGCCGCCTCGCGGGTCATGCTCATGGATGGGCTCGTGGCGCTGGCGAGTTCCTGGCCGTGGGTATGGCGGGTTGCCAGTATTGGGAGTGACTTTATCACAATGAGTCCTCGATTCAGGCGAGGCCCAGGAATCCTCCGAGCGCCTCGTCAACGGCCCGCGGTTGATGGGAACCGAGATGGCCGACCATCGCACCATCCTGCGCCGCATCGTAGTTTGCCTGAGGCGAGCTCCCGATCCTGTCGTCAACAGAGTTAACAGTTCGGAATGAAGGCGAGCGCTTGAGTTTGACGCGCCTCGAATGGCGCGGGGGGAGAACGAGATGAAGCGACTTCAGGCATTGTTCGGCGCCGTTTCGGCCATGGTGCTTATTCACGGCGGCGCCAGCGCGCAGGTGATCGGCGCC
>JANYFU010000011.1 GCA_025359665.1 Caulobacteraceae bacterium | reverse complement strand
CCGTACCGGTGGTGGAGTGACCCGCTGAGATCCACGATGTGCTCGCCGTCCCACTCGACTTCGCCGCGCGAGATCAGAATGGTTCTGACGTCTTCGGGATAGCCTTCCCGCATGTACCTCGCGGTGTTCGAGAAACCTCGCAGATTCTCCGCGCTGGGACGCTCGGCGGTAAATAGCATCACCGCGTGTTTCGTGCCCGGGAGGCGATCGAAGAGGCGGCTTCCGTCGGCCAGCGTGGCATCCAGCGCACGGTCGCCAGGATCGGGGCCGGGGGAATACCAGCGCCCGTGCTGGGACACGATGGGACTGTTCCGGTAATTCAGGCTGGCGTTGGCGACCTGCCGGGCGAGGCGCTGCTGGAAAATATCGAACTGGGCCAGAAAAGGGAGGATCCGGTTCCGGATTTTCTGCGAGATCGGATTGCGCAGATTGGCAACCGCGGACAGTTGCTCGGTAAGCGCCAGCACGGCGCGTCCGGCGGATTCGCGCTCGATGCCGTAACTTTCGAGCACGGTAGCGGAAGCCTTCCCTTGCACCGCCAACGCAAGCTTCCAAGCCAGATTGTGCACGTCCTGGATCCCGGCATTCATGCCCTGGCCGCCGGCCGGGCTGTGGATATGCGCCGCGTCGCCGAGCAGGAACGCCCGACCCGAGCGGAAACGCGCCGCCACCCGGTGGTGCACGCGATAGGTCGAAAACCAGTTCACTCGCCGCACCACGAGTTTCATGTTTTCGATCGCCCGGCCGCTGACATCGTCGAAGGTCAAGGCTTCGCCGCGGTCGGCACGCTCGTCGCTGACCGTCCCGATCACCCGCGCCCTGCCCGATCCGGACATCGGGAATACGGCCAGGAAATCAGCCTCATCCAGATCGATATGCAGCTCGCCATCCATAGGGGGCCCCTCGGCGTCGACGTCGGCCACGTAGAAGCGCTGGCGATAGGCGCCACCGGGAAACCCGATCCCCAGAGTCTCGCGCACGGTCGAATGAGCGCCGTCGCACCCAGCCACATAGGCGGCCCGGACGCTCTCCTCCTCGCCGTCCGGCCGACGGATCCGGGCGGTGACGCCCTCGGCGTCGTCGTCGAATGCCAGCAGTTCGGTCCGCCGCTCGACGGCGACGCCCAAGGCCGCCAGGCGCTCGATCAGCAGGCGTTCATGTTCGTCCTGCGGGAAGATCAGCAGGAACGGAAACGGCGTCATGCCCTCGCCGATATCGCTCAGGGGCACGCGCGCCGTCTTTCTGCCCCGGACCCAGAGGTTGACGCCGGGCGTCCTATGCCCTCGCCGGGCGATCTCCTCGGCCAGGCCACGCTGGCCATAGAGCTCCATCGTCCGGGCCTGGACCGCCAGGGCGCGTGAAGTGGTTCCCGGCTCGGCCGTCCGATCGATCACCCGAACCCGAACGCCCTGGCCGGCCAGCCAGAGCGCCAACACCAGCCCGGTCGGCCCGGCCCCGACAATCAACACCTCGCCGGTCATGATGACCCCCTACCGAGGGAAGCCCGCCGCAAGTTGACGTTCCCGGTGATGCCGACTAGCTGAAGCTCATCGCGCGGCGGCAAAGGATAGTGGATGGGCTGGCTTCATCTGATCAACCCACTCTACGCTATTTCCGGCTTCGTGGTTGGGGTGCTGGTGGGTTTTACGGGCGTGGGCGGCGGGTCGCTGATGACGCCGCTACTGGTGCTGGCGTTCGGCATCCATCCGGCCGTGGCGGTTGGCACGGACCTGCTCTACTCGGCCGTCACCAAGGGCGTCGGCACCATCGTGCACGGTTTCCGCGGCACCGTGGACTGGGGCATCGTCGGACGGTTGGCGGCGGGCAGCATCCCGGCCACCGCGCTGACCCTGATCGTCCTGGCGCGCAGTCCACACATCAAGGACACCGGCCACGGGCCGATCACCGTCGCGCTTGGCGTGGCGTTGATCCTGACGTCGATCGCCATCCTGTTTCGCCAGAGCATCGCCGCCTACTTCGCCAAGCACATGGGCGAGCTGCCCCAGCGGCAGACCACGATACTGACCATCATCCTTGGCGCGGTTCTGGGCGTTCTGGTGTCGATCTCTTCGGTGGGCGCCGGCGCGATCGGCGTAACCGCGCTGCTGGTGCTGTATCCGAAGCTGCCCACGGGCCGGCTGGTCGGGTCGGACATCGCTCATGCGGTGCCGCTGTCGCTGATCGCTGGCCTGGGCCAATGGGCGATGGGGTCGGTGAACTGGCCGTTGCTGGCTTCGCTGCTGGTGGGCTCGATCCCGGGGATCATCGGCGGCAGCCTGCTGTCGACGCGCGCGCCGGACAAGGTGCTGCGTCCGGTGCTGGCCTCGGCGCTGCTGCTGGTGGGCGCGAAGCTACTGTTTGGTTAGGGACGCGGG
>JANYFU010000134.1 GCA_025359665.1 Caulobacteraceae bacterium | reverse complement strand
ACATGGCGGTGACGGTCGAGGCCGACCCCGAACAGTTGCACCGGATATTGGTCAACCTGCTCCGCAATGCCCGGGAAGCCATTGAAGGCGCCGAGCCGCGATCCGGCCACGGCCAGGTGACGGTTTCCTATGAGGTAGACGCCGCGATGGGCCGGTTGCGTCTGAGCGACAACGGCCCGGGCCTGCCCGCGCGGGCGAGGACGCATCTATTCCAGCCATTCGCGGGTTCCTCGCGCCGGGGCGGCGCCGGCCTTGGCCTGGCCATCGCACGGGAACTCTCTCAGGCTCAGGGCGGTGACCTGACCCTGGTCTCCAGCGGTGCGGAGGGGACGGTGTTCGAACTCAGTCTTCCGGAGCCGCCGCGGCCCAGTTGATCGTTGCGCCATGGGGATGGACCCTCGCCAGGATACGGTCCTCGCCGCCTGGCCAGAGGCTCAGGCGCAGCTCCATGTCCACGAGGCTGTCGGGCGGCGGCTCCATGCGCAGCCAGGCGAAGGGAGCGTCGGCCGTGGCCAGCGCGCCATGATCGGTGATGACCGCGGTCAGGGCGGCCTGACTGTCGGCGCGCATATATTGCCAGAACACAGAATGAAAAAGCACGCTGGCCGCGCCGGGTTTAGGCGCGGCCCGGCTCGCGGCCCAGCTCACGGCGTCCTCGGCCTCTACCCGAGTGTCGGCCGCGAGGGACATGGCGATGGCGCCCTCCAGACGCGCCAGGCGATCGAACTGCTCGGCCCAGATATAGGCTTTCAGGCGCCGCCGAGCGATCGGATCGCGAATGTCCACCGGCTTTCGGTCGCAGGCGGCGCGGGCGATCACCGATACTGGCGCGCCTAGCGGCGGTGGCGGGCCTTGCCAATCGGCGGTCAGCCGCACCTCGGACGTGGGTGGTCCCCAGACACCGGCTTCGCCGAAGTCATAGGCGTATCGATCCCAAAGTTGGTTGAGCCCGGCGCTGGCGCCGATCTCGAAGATCCGCAACGGCAGGCTGGTTCGTTCGGCCACGGTCAGAAAGCCCGGCGTCAGGCAGGCCGAACGGCGGACCTCGTTGGTCTGGGGCTCGTGGCTCATGAAGGCGGCGAACCTGTCGTGTCGCGCGATCATGGCCGAGCGGGCGGCGACCCAAGCCGCGGCGCCGTCACCCGGTCGCGGGTCGCGGGGATAGGCCGCCGAGAGATCGGGAGCGTCGCCAGAGAGCGCCAGATCGTGGAGGCAGCCCAGCCATCTCAAGGGTACGGCGTCAGCCAACACCGTCCGCGTGGGAGCCTCGGCCCAAGGTGTCATCAGCGTGGCCAATGGTCCGCCCTCGGCGATGTCCTGGCCTGCCTTGGTGAGTAGCGAGGCCGAAAACGGCGCGCCGGCGGCGACGCAGTAAGCCGCCTGAAGGTCGAAGGCTCGGCTCAGGGAGGTTTGGTCGGTCATAACCGAGAAGACTCATCGCGAGCCTCTGGAGGTCAATCTTGAATGAGACGATCAACGTCCATGAAATTCCGGCGCGCGTTTTTCCAGGAAGCTCTTCACGCCCTCGCGGTGATCCTCGGTGGCGAACAGCCGAAAGATATTCTCGATCGCCCAGGCGCCGATCTCATTCGGGTCACCATGGGTGGTCCGTCGAAGCCCGGCCTTCATCGCCTTCAGCGCCAGGGGTGGATTGGCGGCGATCCGGGCCGCCATGGCCATGGCGGTCGGCATCAGGTCGTCATGCGCGGTCACCTGGCTGACCAGCCCGATCCGCGCCGCCTCGGCCGCGTCGATGGCATCGCCGGTGTAGAGCAGTTCCGCCGCCTTGGCGGGGCCGACCAGCGACGGCAGCTTCCATAGACCGCCGACGTCGCAGATCAGGCCGCGCTTGATGAACAGTTCGGCGAACACCGCCCGCTCCGAGGCGATGCGGATATCGGCATAGAGGGCCAGCTCCATCCCCCAGCCCACCGCCGAACCGTTGACCGCGGCGATCACCGGCTTGTCGCAATCGATCGCCGCCATGGCCGCTGGAGTGGCTTTGAATTCGGTGCGCGCCGGGCGCGGGGCGTCCGAAACCTCGCCGGTCATCATCTCCTTGACGTCTTCGCCCGAGCAGAACGCCGGATCCGCGCCGGTGACCACGACGCACCGCGCCTCGGCGTCCAGGGTCGCATAGCGAAACGCCGCCTCGACCTCGTCATAGGCGCGGCGATTGAGGGCGTTGCGCCGCTGGGGCCGGTTCAGGATGATGCGGGCGATCCCATCCCGCGCCTCATAGAGAACACAGGTGAAGTCGGAGGGGTGGATGGCTGGCGCTGGCATCGAGGGCTCCCTTGTGTTTTTTCCATGACTCCCATCATGGGAGCGTGCTTTCAAGCGGGAAATCAGAACGCGTTCTAGGGAAGAGTCGATCCATGAGTGAAGACACGGCGCCGGACCCGAGCCAGCCATCCATCGGCGAGGTGCGCGAGAACCACCGTTTCGATCCCGCGCCGCTGGAGGCCTGGTTCCGGGCGAACGTGGAATCGCCGCCTGAACCCCTTCTGCTCAGCCAGTTCAACAGGGGGGCGTCCAATCCGACCTTCCTGCTGACCGCGGGCTCCAAGCGCTGGGTGATGCGCAAGAAGCCGCCGGGCGAATTGCTGGCCAGCGCCCACCAGGTGGAGCGCGAATATCGGGTGATGTCGGCCCTCGGCTCGATCGGTTTTCCCGTTCCTCGCATGCGGGCGCTGTGCGAGGACACCTCCGTTGTCGGCACCGCTTTTTATGTCATGGACTTCCTGGAGGGGCGGATTTTTCGCGACGCACGCCTGCCCGGCTTGGAGCCCGCCGAGCGAGGCGCGATCTACTCCAATCTGATCGACACCCTGGCGCGTCTGCATGAAGTGGACTTCGCCGCGATCGGTCTGGCCGACTACGGACGCCCCGGAAACTATTTCCAGCGGCAGATGGACCGCTGGACCAAGCAGTATCGCGGAGCCGAGTCCGAGCTGATTCCCGAGATGGAGCATCTGATCCAGGCGCTCCCCGGCCTGCTCCCGACCAGCGACGATGTGAGCATCGCCCACGGCGACTATCGGCTCGAAAACGTCATGTTCCACCCCACCGAGCCCCGGATCATCGCGGTGCTGGACTGGGAGCTTTCGACCCTGGGCCACCCCCTGGCCGATATCGCCTACGTGTGCATCCTGCATCACTCGCGTTCGGAAAGCTGGGGCACCCTGGATGGCGTCGATCTGAAGGCGGCGGGTATTCCCAGCGAGGAGGAGGTGGTCGCCGCCTATTGCCGCCGCACCGGCCGCGCCGGCATCGAGGGCTTCAACGCCCTGCTGGCGTTCTCGATGTTCCGTCTGGCGTCGATCGGCCAGGGCGTTTTCAAACGCAACCTGACCGGTATCGGCACCGCCGCCGCCTCGACCGACAACTCCAACACCCGCCAACTGGCG
>JANYFU010000077.1 GCA_025359665.1 Caulobacteraceae bacterium | reverse complement strand
GCGGAGCTTCGCGCCGACCACCTCGGTGGCCCGCATCACCCGCAACAGGTTGCGGCCAGCCAGCTTGGCGAGATCCTCATCGCTCCAGCCGCGCCGCGCCAGTTCTTCCAGCAGGGCGGGGAACTTGTCCACCGCGTCGAGACCGCGGGTGGTCAACTCGATGCCGTCGAAATCGGAGCCGAGGCCGACGCAGTCGATCCCCGCGACCGCGCGGATATGGTCGATGTGGTCGGCCACCATCGACAGCGTCGCTTCCGGCGCCGGATGGGCGGCGACCCACGCCGCCAGGGCCGCCTTGGCTCGTTCGGGCTGGCCGATATAGAGCCCGCCATAGGGCGGGGCGCCATAGCGGGCTTTCTCGGCCGCCCTATCCGCTTCCCAGGTCGCTCGGGCCTGCGACACATAGGCGGGATAGAAATTGGCCATCACCACCCCATGGTTCTTGGCCACCAGGCGCAGAACGTCGTCGGGGACGTCGCGGGGGTGATCGACCAGGGCCCGGGCGCCGGAGTGCGAGAAGATCACCGGGGCCTGGGTCGTCTCCAGCGCCGCCTTCATGGTTTCCGGAGAGACGTGGCTGAGATCGACCAGCATGCCCAGGCGGTTCATCTCATGCACCACCGCCCGGCCGAAGGTTGTCAGGCCATGGTGCGCTGGATCGTCGGTGGCCGAGTCGGCCCAGGGCGTGTTGGCCGTGTGCGTCAGGGTCATGTAGCGCGCGCCCAGCGCATACATGGCGCGTAGCGAGGCCATCGAGCTGTCGATCTGATGGCCGCCCTCGACACCGATCAGCGACGCCACGCGTCCGGCCTTGTGGGCGCGTTCGATATCATCGGCGGTGTAGGCCATCTCCAGATCGGCCGGATAGGCCTGGGCCATGGTCTTGACCAGATCGATCTGCTCCAGGGTCATCCTAACCGCCGCCGGTCCGGTCACCGTCACCGGAATCCAAACCGACCAGAACTGTCCGCCGACATGGCCGGCCCGCAGGCGCGGGATGTCTGTCATCAGGGGCGCGGCGTCCGGGTCGGCGGTCGGCAGCTTCGATGTATCCGCGCTCAGGTCGATCGCCGAGACCTTGCCGGCGAATCGCGTCCGAATTTCCCACGGCAGGTCGTTGTGGCCGTCGATCAGCGGTGTCTCCGCCAGCACCCGCTCCACTCGGGCCTTGAGCTCGGCAGGCGACGTCGATGAGGGAGCCGACCAGGCGGTCCCCTGGACCAAGCCGCCGGCCGCGACTACCGCAATAAGGCAGAGGCCATGCCAAACCCCGGCGCCTGGACTCTTCATGGTTTTGGAACCTGTGACGGTCATGGCTCGCAGCACCCCCGCGCCACGCCTTCACGGCGGGGATCGGCGCCGCCTTCCAGCCCGTCGACGCGAGCGATCACGCCGTGCAGGCCGGAGTCTTCGACCCCATAGCCGCTATGCAGGACCACCCCTTTCGCGGCCAGGCCCTCTATCACGCCCGGGGCGAACTTCGCGGGCTCGGAGATGTAGCTGTCGCCAAGAGCGACCAGATTGGGCAGGGCCACAGCCTCCTGCATGGTCATTTTCCAGTCGAGCACCCCGACAATGCCCTTGAGGACGAACGACGGGATCGCCAGGCCGCCGGGCGAGCCGATCGCGGCGACGAACTTGCCCTGCTTGTCCAGGATGATGGTCGGCGACATCGACGATCGCGGCCGCTTGCCGGGACCCACGGCGTTGGCGGCGGGCGTTCCGTCCTTATTGCTTGGGTCGAAGGAAAAGTCCGTCAGCTGATTGTTCAGGAAAAATCCGTCCACCATCCGGCCGTCGCCGAACAGGCTCTCTACCGTGGTGGTCATGGCCACGACATTGCCCCAGCGATCGACCACGACGAACGATGAGGTTCCGCCAGGTTCCTTGGTGGCGTCGGGTCCGTATTTCGGAGCCCCAGCGGGGTGGCCAGGCTCAGGGGCCGGCCCCGCATGGTCGCCGATCAGCCTGGCGCGATCGGCCAGATAGGTCCTGTCGAGCAGACCCTCCACCGGCGTTTTCACGAAGGCCGGGTCGGCGACGTAGCGCAGATCGTCCGCGTACATCAGCCGCTCGGCCTGGGCCAGTTCGTACCAGCCTACCGGGTCGGCGGGGCCTCTGCTGGCGATGTCGGTGTTTTCGAGAACGCCCAGGCCGATCAGAGTGGCCGTGCCGCCGGCGGGTGGCGGGGGAACGCAGACTGTCCAGACTCGGTAGGGCCGGCAAAGCGCCTCGCTTCCATGGGGCTGGTAGGCCGCCAGATCGGCCAAGGTCATGGTTCCGGGCGTTGGTTCCTGGCTGAGCCGCGCGACGATGTCGCTAGCGATCTTGCCCTTCAGCAGCGCGTCGGAACCTTCGGCGGCGATCTTGCGAAGGGTGGCCGCATAGGCCGGGTTCTTGATGTGGTCGCCAACCTTCAGCGGCGAACCGTCCGGCGCCTTGAAGTAGGCGAGCACGTCGGGCGCCTTGTTCTGTGGCGCGGGACTGGTCAGGACGTGGATCATTCTGGGACCGACCAGGAAGCCGTCCTCCGCCAGCTTTTCGGTGTCGTCGAACAGTGACGACCAGGCCAGCTTGCCGTGGTCCTTTTGGGCTAGATGCAGCATGGCGATCGCGCCCGGCGCGCCGGCCGACCGGCCCGACAGCACCGCCTCGGCGTAGCTCATCGGCTTGCCGTCGGCGTGCAGGAACATCGCCTTGGTCGCCCCGGCCGGAGCGGTCTCTCGCCCGTCATAGGCGGTGACCTTGCGGGTTTTGGGGTCGTACCAGGTCAGAAAGGCGCCGCCGCCCAGCCCGGAGCTCTGCGGCTCGACCAGACCCAGGGTGGCCTGCACGGCCACGGCGGCGTCCAGCGCCGAGCCGCCCCGGCGCAGAACCGCCAACCCAGCCTCGACCGCCGCGGGATTGGCGGCCGCCACCATGGCCTTCGGGCGCGCCGGAGCGGTGGCGTCGGCCCTGGCGGCGGCGCCAAGCGCGAGGCAGAGGGCGAGCGAGACAACGAGCCGCATTACGACCCCCTTGATTGAAAACGGCGCAAACCTGACCGGCGCACCCTAAAGGCCTTTGCCCGGCGCGTGAACCTCGGCCAGGGCCAAGCGGGATCGGCCGGCGCCGCAAATCGAGGCGCCGCGTCGGAGCTTTTGGCGGCCGCGCCCAAAATTGGAGCGCTCGCGGCGCGCATCCAGAGCCGCAACATCCGAGTCTAGTGTTACGATTTTCTTGGATCGTAATACGCTGAGCGGGGCTTGAATGACGGCCTCCAACTCGAGAGGCGTTCATGAGCGGTTTGGCGAGGGTCTGGAAAGTCGCCGGCGCCCTCACGGTCTGCGCGCTTGCCCTGACCGCCTGTGGGCGGAAGCCAGCCGCCCCGTCATCGTCCGCGCCTGTCGCCGCGACGCCGGCCGCCGACCGGGTCTATACCGTGGCCTGGACCATCTATGCCGGCTGGATGCCCTGGCCCTATGCCGACGAAGCCGGCATCGTAAAAAAATGGGCCGACAAATACGGGGTCAAGATCAAGCTCGTTCAGGTCAACGACTATGTCGAATCCCTCAACCAGTTCAGCGCCGGCAAGGTCGACGCGGTCACCGCCACCACCATGGACGCCCTGACGGTTCCCGCCGCCGGCGGCCGGGACTCCACGGTGCTGATGATCGGCGACTATTCCAACGGCAACGACGGCGTGATCCTGAAAGGCTCGGACAAGCTGGCCGATATCAAGGGCCGGCCGGTCAATCTGGTGGAGAACTCGGTCTCGCACTATCTGCTGGCCCGGGCGCTGGAGAGCGCCGGCCTGAAGCTGCCTGACATCAAGACCGTCAACACATCCGACGCCGATATCATCGCGGCGTTCGGCGCGCCCCAGACTACAGCACTGGTCACCTGGAACCCGCAGCTTTCGCAAGTGAGGCTGCAATCGGGCGCTCACGAGGTGTTCGATTCCTCGAAGATTCCAGGCGAAATTCTCGACACCCTGGTGATCGACACCGATACGCTGAAAGCCAACCCCAATCTTGGCAAGGCGCTTACCGGTATCTGGTATGAGACCCTGGCCCTGATGAGCCGCGACGACGACCAGGGTCGCGCCGCCCGGAAGGCCATGGCCAAACTATCGGGTACGGACCTGCCCGGCTTCGAGGCCCAGCTAAAGACCACTCACCTTTACATCAGCCCGAAGGAAGCGGCCGCCTATGAGACCGATCCGGCGCTGGCGGCCGCCACCGACCGGGTGCGCCAGTTCAGCTTCGCCCATGGCCTGTTCGGCCAGGCCGCCCGCTCGGTGGACGACATCGGCATCAGCTTGCCGGGCGGCAAGACCCTCGGCTCAGCGGCCAATGTGAAGCTGCGGTTCGATCCGACCTATATGACCCTGGCGGCGGACGGAAAGCTCTGAGGCAGGGTCCGGGAACGCGCTCAATGCGCCGCCTGCTCAATATCAGGCCAAAGGGGGCGAGCCGGTTCATTCTGGGAACCGCGCCGCTCATTGTCCTTGCCCTGCTCTATCTGCTGGCCTCCACGGCCCAGCACGCGCTCAATCCCAACGAGAAAATCCTGCCAACGATCGGCGCGATGGTCGACCAGGTTCGTATCATGGCCGTTCAGGTCGATCCCCAGACCGGCTCCATTCCTCTCTGGCAGGACACTTTCGCCAGCTTGCGGCGCCTGGGCCTCGGCCTGTCGATCGCCACGGCCAGCGCCCTGATCCTGGGCCTGGCAGTCGGTCTGCTGCCCCTGGCGCGCGCCGGCCTTGGCCCGCTGATCGCCGCTGTCGCGGTCGTGCCGCCGATCGCCGTGCTGCCGATCCTGTTCATCACCTTCGGCCTGGGAGAAACCGCGAAGATCGTGCTGATCGTGATCGGGGTGACGCCGTTCATGGTGCGCGACCTGGCCGGCCATATCGCCGCAATACCCGAGGAGCAGATCGTCAAGGGCCAGACCCTGGGCGCGAGCACCTGGCAGATCGCCCTGCGCGTGGCGCTGCCCCAGGCCATGCCCCGGCTGCTGGAGAGTCTGCGGCTGTCGCTCGGCCCGGCCTGGGTGTTTCTGATTTCCGCCGAGGCCATCGCCTCCGATGTGGGACTGGGCTACCGGGTGTTTCTCGTCCGGCGTTATCTGGCGATGGATATCATCCTGCCTTACGTGGCCTGGATTGCTCTGCTGGCCGTGGCCTTCGACCTGATCCTGCTGACCATCAGCCGCCGCGCCTATCCGTGGGCTCATCCGGGTAGGTCGCGATGACCGCTCTGCTGAGCTTCCGCGATGTCTGGGTGGAATACGGCGACAAGATCGTCCTCGAGCGAGTGAACCTGTCCGTGGAGGCGGGCGCCTTTGTCTCCATCGTCGGCCCATCCGGGGCCGGCAAGAGCACCTTTCTGCGCCTGGTGCTTGGGCAGGAGGCGCCCACGCGCGGCGTCATAGACCTCGACGGAGCTCCGCTGCGGGCGGAGCCCGGCCGGGACCGGGGCGTGGTGTTTCAGCGCTATTCGGTGTTTCCCCACCTCAACGCGGTAGAGAATGTGCTTTTCGGCCTGGAGTGCGAAGGCGCGGCCCTGACCGGCCGGCTATGGGGGCCCAAACGCCGTACCGCCCGGGAGCGCGCCGTGGCCATGCTGGAGGCGGTGGGTCTGGGCGCGGCTCTCGATGTCTTTCCGGCTCAACTCTCTGGCGGCATGCAGCAACGGCTGGCGATCGCCCAGGCCCTGATCATGCGGCCTCGCGTCCTGCTGCTGGACGAGCCGTTCGGAGCCCTCGACCCGGGCGTGCGCCTCGACATGCATGGCCTGATCACCGACCTGTGGCGCGAACACAGCTTGACCATTCTGATGGTGACCCACGATATTAAGGAAGCCTTCAAGCTCGGCGATCGGGTTCTGGCCTTGGACAAGCGCCGCCACGATCCCCATGCCCCGCACCGTTACGGTTCCACGGCGGTGTATGATTTTCCGCTTGAGAACAAGGCGCGCGGCTGAAGGGCCTCAGTCCGCCGCGCCCAGGGCCTCGACGCCGCCCGTGCCGAGCAGCCAACCCTTGGACACCTGCCTCAGCCGGAAGTGGTAATAGACAAGCGCCGCCACGAACAGGCTGACCAGCAGGATCACGCTAGGCCGCCCCGCCGCCGGGTCCAGCCAGTCGGAAATCAACGCCATGACCGTTACCGCGACGCCGAACACCGGCACCAGCGGGTGCAGCGGCGCGCGAAAGAAGGCGCCCGTGGTTCCGCGCCCGCGCCCCAGCACGATGGCGATGGAGATCAACAGATAGTCGGCGACATTGCCGGAGATCAGGATCAGCAGGGCCTTCTCGCCGATCAGCGACATCAGGGTGGACAGTCCCGCCAGCAGCAGGGTCGCCACCAGCGGCGAGTGCAGCTTGGGGTGCAGATAAGCCAGCGCCCGGCTGACCGGCTTGGGCCAGATGCCGTCCCGGCCGGTGGCGTAAAGATAGCGGCTGTAGGCGATCATACAGGCCACTAGGCTGTTGAAGATGGCCGCCGCCACGCCCGCGCTGACCACCGTGGCGATCACCGGACCGCCCGCCTGTCCGAGAAATGCCGCCATCGGCGCTTCGGAGGCGAGCAGCGAACGGACGTCTCGGGCGCTGAGCAGCATCAGGATCACCGGTCCGGCGATGGTGATGCTGGCGATCACCCCCGTCCAGGCCACCAGCCGGCCGATCTTGCGCTGCGCGTCGTGCATCTCTTCGGCGAAATACATTCCCCAGCTGGCGCCGCCGCAGGCCCACATCCCCGACACTGTCGCGAGGCCCAGGGTCACGAAAGGCGCCGCTTTGAGAACCCCGTGATCTAGCATCACCGGATGGGCGAGTACATCGCCCAGCGAGCGGACGGGGTGCAGGATCGCGACCACGGTCAGAATGGTCAGGGCCGTGGCTTCTATGGCCAGGAAAATCCCCGTGACGATGGCGCCAAAACGGATGTTCAAAACGGCGATCGCGGTAGCGGCCGCCATGCCCCCAAAGGCGATCGGCATCAGCGGCAGGCCGGGAACCAGGACGCGAATATAGTCCGCCATGCCTAGGGCCGCGAAGGCGGTCTGAGCGAACACGATCGGCGCCAGCAGGACGATATAAGGAAAGGCCAGCAGCGGCCCTAGCAGCGCCCCCAGGCTGGGATAGACCCCGCCCGCGCCAGGGAAGGCCGCCCCCACTTCGGCGTAGAGTAAACCCAAAAGGGCCGCGGCGATTCCGCCCAGCAGAAACGCCACAGCCGCCCCGGTCCCCGCCAGCCGCAGCACCGCGTCGCCGCCGATATAGACCGAGAATGCCGGAGACAGGGCCGAGAAGGCCAGCAGGAGCACGCCCAGCGGGCTAAGCACACGCTTGAGCGTCGGCGGCGTACCTTCAGGATCCTGCATGCGGCCGTTGTTCTCTTCGGCGTCGCGTGACCCACCACGAGTCAGGCTGCCAGAAGTGGAATCGTCCCGCGCCGCCACCTAGGTGTCAACACGCGTGGAGCCGCTGGCTACGCTATTGTGCGCTGGGGATTGTCACGACACACTCAAAGGTCAGCATGGAGGCACGCTCTTGGCCTTGATTTCAGTTCCCATTGTGTTCGCGCTTGTCATTGGCTTGGTGCTAGGCGTCTTGATCGGGGCTCTGACGGTGCGTTTGGGCGGCTTCGCCGCGAGTTCGGGGACGCTCATCGGCGCGCCAATTGGCGATGAACCCGGGCGCCGGTACGGGAATCTGGCGCTAGTCGTCGCGATCATCGCCTCTCCACTGATCGTCCTCATGACGCTGGTGGCGGTGGAGGCCGACGTCTTCTCGGCCCGGCAGGCGGTCGTGGTCTCGGTTCTTGGGGCGGCGGCGGTGCTGGTTGCCGCCGGAGCGGTAGGCCGGCTCTCTGGCGGCGAGAGTTTGCAGATCGAGAGCCATTGGGGCGGTATCGGCGGCGGCCGACAGATTTCAGTCGCCCGCCCAGCGACCCTTGCTCGTAAAGCTGCATGGCCCGAGCCTTTTGGTTCATGATCCCGAC
>JANYFU010000074.1 GCA_025359665.1 Caulobacteraceae bacterium | reverse complement strand
CGCCTGGACCCAGGCCAATATCGGCGACATGTTCAAGGGTGCGTCAGGTCGGGGGTTGGCCTTCGGAGCCACCTTTGCTCAAGCGCGACTGGACGGCGTGACGCGCATCGAGTTCGGAGAAGACGTCTGGGGCGTCACCCTGCATGACGAAGGCGCACCCGCGGTTTGGCGAATGCTGGAGCAGGCCCATGCGCGTGGTGGGCCTGATGTGGAGTGGACGCCGCAAATGGGGATGTCGCGCCACTGCTCATTCCGGGCTCTGGAATACTGGATGGCGCCAATGCTGGAACTGGGGGTATTCCGCACGCTGGACCTGTCCGGCGACGAGTTCGCTCAGCCTATCGAGGTCTTCGCGCCCCTCTATCGTCGCGCCAAGGCGGCGGGGCTGCGCCTCAAGGCGCACGTCGGAGAATGGGGCACGGCGGATGATGTCTGGCGGGCCGTCGAGTTGCTCGAGTTGGAAGAGGTGCAGCATGGCATCGCCGCCGCGCGGTCGGAGCCGGTGATGCGAGCGCTGGCGGACGCGGGCGTTCGGCTCAACGTCTGCCCGACGTCGAATGTAAAGCTCGGCCGCGTCGCCCGGATGGAGGATCATCCGATCCGCCGACTGTTCGATGCGGGCGTGCGGGTCACGGTCAACACCGACGATGCTCTGATTTTTGGCACGAGCCTCTCCGAAGAGTATCTCGCGTTGTATCAGGCCCGAGTGATGACGGCCGCGGAACTCGACATCATTCGGATTGACGCGCTGGCCTGACCGAATTTTCCCTCAGCGGGTGTGGGCGCTTGGCGCAGCGCGACAAACACTGCATGTGCGGTCGCCACACCGAGTGTTGGTCAGCTCGACCGCAGCAGGGTGGCGACTGAAATGTCCTCGTCGATATCCGGCCAATGTATGCCTTGGCCACTGCCGATCAGACGAGTTCCATCAAGCGCTAGAGCGCGGTGAACGTCTTGGGATGGAGATCAAGGGCGTCATCGATGAACGGGACCACGGGTTTCTTCGCCCGCCGGAACAGCTCCTGCGGATCGCGTTCGCGCCGCCATCGCCAACCGACCTAGGCGGCTCGGGATTTTCGAGGCCGACCGCCAAGCAGACCATTGGCCCTTGAGGCGCTGGCTCGAACAACCGCGCGCTTCATCACGGTTGAGCCGAGTTGGTCTGCCAGCAACTGCGGCACCGAAATGTCCGCATCCAGGCAAGCGACATGCAGACCATAACCCTCGCCCTCCACCACGATGTGACGCAGTTCGTCCGGTGTGGCGCGTTCCAGGCCCGGAAGACTCGCCAATGGGAAGCCTACCACGGCCCCGTTGTTCAAGGCGATCATCACGCGCCCTCCACGCCGATCATATCGGGCGGACACCGCGAGCAGTTGGCGCTTCATTCGATCGGAGGTTCGCCGCGTGATCGTCGCGAATTGTTCCTCCGTGGGGACTTCAAACTCAGCCATGAATCCTTCTCCATTCGGCGCAGATTGCTTCGAGTTCCTCCGCTACCGCGGCGCCGATCTCCGCGATCTCGACCCGGCGAAACCCTGTCTGATCAACCAGCCGCACCGGGCCATTTGGGCAATTCAGATCAAATTTCGCGCGCCCGCGGCCCGGCCTGATCGCATGGACATGCGGCGGCGGATGGTCGTTGGCATAGATCGCCACGCGAATGTTTCTGATCGTCAGGACGGTTGGCACGTTGCAGGATAGCCATAACCTAAACCCCCGTCTAGGTTATTTCACGCCGCCCCGAGCCGCACTAAAGAGGGCTCTCCCCGGCGAGAATCTCAAATATCGTGAATCGAACAAGGATGATTGCGCGTGGTACCGATCATCATTGCGCGTCGCTACACCTACCCCTTGGACAGCGAGGTACCGCTCTTCAGCTCGAAGCAATTTCCCCGATAGGACGGTGCGCCGGGTGCATGCCCCTCAGATCACCCCCGCCGCGCGCATTTCGCTCAGTTCGGCCGGACTGTAGCCTAACCCGGCCAGCACCTCGTTGGTGTCATCCGGCCCGACCGGCGCGGCGCCGCGGATGGTCTTATCCGCCCCGCCGATGTTGAGCGGGGAGGCGACCATGTGGGTGGGACCCAGCCGTGGATGATCGATTGGCGCCGCCACGCCCAGATGCTTGACCTGCGGGTCGGCGAAGGCCTGGTCGATCGTATAGATCGGACCGCAGGG
>JANYFU010000068.1 GCA_025359665.1 Caulobacteraceae bacterium | reverse complement strand
GGATCTAGGTATGATGCGGGAAATTGGGCGACTTATGAGCGCAACAAAGTCTGCCGTCTTGGAAATCCGAATATCAAGGTCGCCTCGGAAACGCTAGGGGCGGCGTTTGACCAAGGGCGATTGCAGGAGTTGGCGGACCAGATCGCCTTACAGCTAGGCGGCTCGGTTCAAGCGAGCCGGGCAAGGTCCGGATTCTGAAACCTGCCCGGCGGCGGCGGTTAGCCTAGCTAGCCGATGCCCCTCGCCAAGCCGTCGCCTCGCGAAGCGCCCCCAGCCACGCTTGCGTTACCCCGCGACCATCGCCGCCGGTCCAGGCGGGGTGGCGCGCTTCGGCCTCCTGGCCTTAAGTAGCCGGCGAGGCAAACGCGAAGGACTGTGTCGATGCGGGGCGTGCGGGGTATTGGAACTCAGCGACTCCATCGCGGGAACCTACTGCACGCGTCCTCGCGACGCGGCACCGACGTCGTGATACTGGAGCCGGCGGAGGGGTGGGCGCTTCGCCGTCAGGGCCCGTGGATCCCGGATCCGGCCGATCCCCGGTCGATGAGCGAGGCCGGAGCGCTCTGCATCAGCACCTGGATAGGGGAAAGCGCTCGGTCGTGGCCGGCGGCGCTCATTTCTTGCGGATTCCGATGATGCCGCCATGTCATTCCGAGATCATGCCGCCAGGCGTTCCGAGATGATCCCGCCACCCCAGGGGGGCGCTTTTCGAAGGTCTGATTGGCGTGGTTTTTCGGGGGCTGGTCAAGCCTGAGGTTTGGCCTTGGCGCGCCGCAGAGACTCGCCGGCTAGATCGATGCGGTGAGCATTGTGGACGAGCCGGTCGAGGATAGCGTCGGCGTAGGTGGCGTGACCGATCAGGGCGTGCCAGTCGGCGACGGGGACCTGGCTGGTGACGAGGGTGGATTTTCGGCCGTAGCGGTCTTCGAGGATCTCCAGCAGGTCGTGCCTGGCCTGTGCGTTCAGTGTTTTGAGGCCCCAGTCGTCGAGGATCAGCAGCTCGACCGCGCCGAGGGCCTTGATCCGCCGCGCGGCGCTGCCGTCGCCGTGGGCGAGGGTGAGGTCGTCGAACAGCTTGGGCGCCCGGACGTAGAGGACCGAGTGGTTGTCGCGGCAGGCCTTGTGCCCCAGCGCGCAGGCCAGCCAGCTCTTGCCCACGCCGGTGGGCCCGGTGATGACGAGGTTGTCATGGGCCTTGATCCAATCGCCCTCGATGAGCCCTCTTAATAAGGCCCGGTCGAGCCCCCGCGCCGCCCGGTAGTCGATGTCCTCGGGCGAGGCCTGGTGGCGCAGGTGGGCGTAACGCAGGCGGGCGCCCATGCGCTTGTCCTGACGGTGGATAGCCTCTCGGTCGAGCAGCATGGCCAGCCAGTCGCCATGGCCGAGGGCGTCGGCCTCGGGGTTGGCGGCCAGTTCGGCGAAGGCCTTGGCCATGCCGGCCAGGCCCATGGCGGTGAGCTGGTCGAAGGTCGGGTGGGTAAGCATGCTTGTCTTCCTTCAGTGGTAGTAGGGGGGACCGCGGACGTTGCGATGGACGCTGGCCGGCGGCGCCTCGTCCGGCGCGGCGGCCGCGGCGAGGGCCAGGACGGGCTGTCCATCCAGCTTGTTGTCGAGGATGGATTTTACCGAGCCGTAGGTGCGCGCGCCGATCTGAAGGCCGCGCAGGCAGGCCGCCTCGAGGCGGACAGCGCCGAAGCCCCTGGCTAGGCGCACGATGCCCAGGCAGGCGCGGAAGCCCTGCTCGGGGTGAGGCCGGTGCTCGACGATCATCTGGCACAGCATCTCGGTCGAGGGACCGACGGCGGCGGCGTCACGCAGGATGCGTTCCAGGGTCCAGTCGGCGTAACGCCGGTGGCTGGAGGGCATGTGCTCGGCGAGGGTGGTGTGCTTGCCGTCGCCCGAGCCCCGCATGTGGGTGGCGATCCTCTGTCCCTTGAGGAACACCTCGATGGTGCGAACCGTGGCGCGCACCTCCACGGCGGCCCGGGCATGGCCGAACGGCACGGAGTAGAAGTGCCCGTCGAAGTCGATGTGGTAGTCGAGGCCGACCTTGCGGGCGCGCCACTCGGCCAGGACATAGGGCTGGGTCGGCAGCGCCTTCAACTGCGGAGCGTCGATCTCCTCGAACAGCTGGCGGCGGGTGCGGCCGACGTGGCGCATCACACGCTGGTCGTTGATGGCGATCAGCATCTCGCCGATGGCGCCGTTGACCTCCGCCAAGCTGTGGAATCGCCGGTTGCGAAGCTTGCCCAGCAGCCATCGCTCGACGATGCGCACGGCGGCTTCGACCTTGGGCTTGTCGCGCGGCTTGTAGGGCCGGGCCGGCAGAAGGGCGGTGTCGTAGTGCGCGGCCATCTCGCCGTAGGTGCGGTTGACCTGGGGATCGTAGAAGCAGGCCTTGATCACCGCGACCTTGGGGTTGTCGGGAACCAGCAGCCGGGCCGCGCCGCCGAAGTAGGCGAAGGCCTGGACGTGGGCGTCGATCCAGTCGGGCAGGGTCTCGGTCCAGCTGGCGTGGGCGAACGACAGGCTCGATCCGCCCATAACCGCCACGAACAGGTGCGCCGCCCGCATCTGCCCCGTCCGCGCATCGACGATCACCGGCACGGTGTCGCCGGCGTAGTCGACGAACAGCTTGTCGCCGCCCAAGTGGGTCTGGCGCATGGTCACCGGCAGACGCCCTTCCCAGCCCCGGTAGAGCTGGCAGAAGCGGCTGTAGCGGTAGCCGTCCGGGTTGGCGTCGATGTATTCGTCCCACAGGATCTGAAGGGTGACGTGCTTGCGCTTCATCTCCCGGTTCAGCGACGCCCAGTCCGGTTCGGTCCGGCGCCGCTCGCCTCGCCTGGCCCCGACATCCCCGTAAAGGCGGGTCTCAAGGTCGGCGTCGGTCAGGTCCAGAGACAAGGGCCATGGCAGTTCCGAACGCCCGAACCGCACCGCCATCTCGCGCACCGTCGATCGCGCCAGGCCCATCCCGCGGGCCGTCTCCGCCACCGACAGGCCGGCGTCCAACGTCAGTCTCAGCATCTCGCGCACCCGGCGCATGGCAATCCTCTCCGTCGGCATCGGTCCCTCCAAAAAGGAAAAACCTTAGCGTCGAAGAAGCGGCCCCAGGTCCGCCGACCCCTGCCGGGATCATCTCGGAACAGGTGGCGAGATCAGATCGGAATGGGTGGCGGCATCAAGTCGGAATGGGTGGCGCGATCACGTCGGAATCCGCACTGAGGACATGGTGGGGACTAATTTTCGGAGAAACTCTATGGGCAAACCTGATGAAAGGCCCTGGTTCCCGATCCAGACCGAGCGCCTCCAATTGCGTGAATTCAGGTCGAACGACTACGAAGACGTCCACGCCTATGCGTCTGACCTGGAGACCGTTCGCTTTATGGACTGGGGTCCGAACACGCCTCGGATCAGCCGCGAACGCCTCGATCTGATGCTGAAGGAACAGGCCGTATGGCCGCGCGCCGATGTCAATCTGGCAGTGGAACTGGTAGAGCGGAGGCAAGTAATCGGATCGGCGCGGCTGGGTCTGGATGGCTTGGGCGGGGCGGACGTCGGCTACACCTATGGCAGCGCCTTTTGGCGCAAAGGCTATGGTTATGAGGCGGCGCTGGCTCTGATGACGGCGGGGTTCGAAGCCTTGGAGTTGCACCGGATTTGGGCCACCTGCGATGTTCGCAACGTCGGCTCAATCGCGCTTCTGGAAAAACTCGGCATGCGCCGAGAGGGCGCCTTGCGGAAGAACCGGCGGGTGAGGGCACTGCCTCAGTTTGAAATCGGTCCGAGTTGACGAGTCTGTCGCGCGAGGCGCAACGCTCCTATATGCTTAGCGGAAAGCAAGGAGAGGTGATGACAAAATTCGTTCAGCCTGGGGTCTGTGACTTTTGCGGTCAGCTTGTCGCCAAGCCGGCAATCCCCTGTTCTGACAGCGACGAAGCTGCGCGCCAAGCGCTCTTGGCAAGTCCAAATTGTCCAGACCGGTGCAGGCGCGCGCGAGGAAGGATTGATCATGCCCACAGGACCTAAGGGCCAGAAGCGCCCAGCCGACGTCGTGGCGAACGCCGTTCGCGTCATGCAGATCGCCACGGGCGAGGCTGACGAGACCACGCCCGTCGATGACGGCAAGGACCCCGCCGCCGTGTCCATGGGGCGCAAGGGCGGCGCCGCGAGGGCGGCGAGCATGACGCCGGAGCGGCGAGCGGAAATCGCCAAGGCGGCGGCGGCCAAAAGGTGGGCGAAGCCCTAGACCGACACATTGTCGATCAAACCTATTGACCGACATATTGTCGGTCATGTAGCTCTATCGACACATTGTCGATGGAGAGCGAATCATGACAACGAAACAAATGGTCGATGATATCGTTGAGCGGTCCCAGGCCGTCCTCAGCGATGGAGACGTGCCAAAACGGAGCCAAGTGTTCAAGTCCTATGCTCTGAGCAATTTCCGAGGGGGAATCGGGAAAAGCACTCTATCATTCAATCTATCCTACGAAGTATCCCAACGGTATCGAACGCTATTGCTGGATACGTGCTCTCAAAGAAATTTTTCCCAAAATTTGATGGGAGACGATATTTTTGACGTAGAAAAGACCATTTACGACTCATTGGTTCAGCAGATTGCGGGGACAGCGAAAGTGGACCCGGAAGAGCTTTTGGTTTCAGTTAAATCATCATGCGCCCCATTTAAAAGTGGAAAATCCGCCTATGCCATACCGGGATCAACAGAATTGTATTTATTTCCGTCGTTACTATACTCGACCTTGGCGCAGTATAGTCAGCTTCAAGCTAATTTGGGAAAGGAAGCGAGCAGGCGCGTTGTTAATGCGATTAGGACGGTAATTGAAGAGGCCTCTGTTGTCGCGAAACCCGAAAAGATAATCATTGACACTAGTCCTTTCTTCGGGGGCGCTACTCACCTATCTTGGGCGGCCGCAGACGCACTTATCATTCCGGTTCGAGTTGACCAACATTCTATAGAAGCGTTAAGGCTTACCCTTCGGATGCTTACCGATAATAATCTAGATTTTCATCGATTTAACAAACAAGCGGGAACCACACACCAGCCGCTTGTCCATGCCATTGTTATGACGCACTGTGGATGGAACCGGCAAAAAGCCAATACCCCTGATTCCTCTACCCGGTTTTTCGTCGAACAAGCGGTCAATATCGCAAAAGAGTTTTCCCATATTTTTACGGAGAATGAAGTCAGCGACTGCTTCTACCTTTTGGACGACTTTCATTCGAGCGGCCGGATTAGCGGCCACCAGAGAATTCCCATTTCGAAATTAATTAGCGGTCGCAAATACCCGGTGGACAATCAGCGATTGGAGGTCAATCCGTCGGTCGACCGCTACAAAAAGGAGTTGCAAAACCTAGCGACCGACTTGTGAACTTATCGCTTGACGTTAAGCATAATAGGTCATGTTGAAATGGGCATGAACAAGCTGCCCACCGCGAAGCGCGCCAAAATCCTCACCCTTCTCTGCGAGGGCATGTCGATGCGCGCCATCGCGCGGGCTGAAGATGTGAGCCAAAACACGGTGGCGAAGGCGCTTGAAGATGCAGGCGCCGTTTGCGCCCAGATGCACGACGAAATGGTTCAGGGGGTGAAGGCGTCCAAAATCCAGTGCGACGAAATTTGGAGTTTCAACTACTGCAAGGAACGGACGGTTGCGACGGCCAAGCGCGCTCCAGTCGGCGCTGGCGATATCTGGACTTGGACGGCCATCGACGCGGATTCAAAGCTGATCGTCTCGTATCTGGTCGGCGACCGTTCGGGCGAAACCGCCATCGAGCTGATGGACGATCTACGCTCGCGTTTGGTCAATCGGGTTCAACTATCGACGGACGGCCTCAAGAGCTATCTGGAAGCCGTGGAAGGAGCCTTCCGCGGCGATATCGACTATGCCCAGGTCATCAAGCAGTATGGCCCCACACCGTCGCCAGCGGGTCGCTACAGCCCCGCCGAGTGCACCGGCATCCGCAAGGTCTCTGTCGAAGGCAATCCGGACATGAAGCACGCGAACACGTCGTTCGTGGAAGCTCACAACAAGACGATGCGGATGCACATGCGCCGCTTCACCCGCCTGACAAACGGCCATTCCAAGAAGGTCGCCAACCACGCCCACATGGTCGCGCTCTACACCCTGTTCTACAATTTCATCCGGGCTCACTCGAAATTCAAATGCACCCCGGCCATGCAAGCCGGGATCGCTCGCTCCTTCATGACCTTCGAGGATGTGTTAGCGCGCGTTGACGCGGCCAACGTTCCGGCCAAGGTGCGCGGACCCTACAAGCCCCGCGCGGCTAAAATTTCAAACTGAGGCAGTCCCGACCTTGTCACAGCCTCGCGAATCCTTCGACTAGGTCATATTGTACCAGGTCGCGTGCGGTCGGAAACGACTGGACGTACGGTGGTGAACCGGATCGTGGCAGAATCAAAATCGCTACAGCCGAACGGCGTCGAGCCGGAG
>JANYFU010000567.1 GCA_025359665.1 Caulobacteraceae bacterium | reverse complement strand
GGCTGGACGGCTCTGGTCGGCCTGCAGGGCCGCGGCGGACGGGGCCGCCTGGGTCGGACCGGCCAGTCCGGCGACGGCCGCCAGCGAGACGGCGAGCACGGTCGCGGTCAACAACGGGTGCGACATGGGATTTCCTCCGTTCGAACTTCAGCGTTCAATAATACCTGTTCCTCGCACAATAGCTTGTGTTCGTCATTTTGACGAAATCGCCTCTATTTCATTCAGCGAGGAGCCCAACTGATTATACTGCTGTGCGGCGGTGACAAGGGCGGCCAGGATCGGGACATCAAACGGGCGAGGCGTCTGGCCGAAACCCTGGAAGGACAGGCGACATGACCACGCAGACAACAGCCTATGACGTAGCTGACTATCTGACGAGCCCGGACCGTATCGCGGCCTATCTGGAGCTCGCGTTCGAGGAGGGTGACCCAAAGGGCGTCGCCGCGGCGCTTGGAGCGGTGGCGCGGGCGAAGGGTATGACCCAACTGGCCAAGGACACCGGCCTCACCCGCGAAGCGCTCTACCGGGCTCTCGCGCCGGAGGGCAATCCTACACTTTCCACCTTCACCGCGGTTCTCGGCGCGCTTGGCCTTAGGATGCGCATCGACCCGAAGGCGGCGTGAGTTTTATAACCGCGGCGTTCAGCCGGCGGCCGTCGGATCCTTGGAGATCCTGACCAGGGTCTTGCCGAAATTGGCGCCTTTGAGCATCTCGGCAAAGGCGGCGGGGACGTTTTCGAGGCCCTGGCGCAGGTCCTCGCGGTAGCGGATTTCGCCGGCGGCGACCTGGGGCGCCACCTCGCGCAGGAAGGTGTCGTGGTGACCGGCCACATAGTCGCCGACGAACAGGTCGCGCACCGTCACGCCACGCTCGGCGAAGATCGCCGCGCCGCGCGCCATCAGCGCGGCCCGGGCGTCCGCGCCCGCCTCATCGCCGTAGTGGGCGATGAGGCCGCAGATCGTCATGCGGGCGCCCTTATTGAACAGCGGCAGCACCGCGTCGAACACCGCACCGCCGACATTCTCGAAATAGACGTCGACGCCGGCCGGGCAGGTGGCGCGCAGATCGGCGGCGAAGGTCGGGCTGAGGTGGGAGACGCAGGCGTCGAACCTCAATTCGTCGACCACGAACCGGCATTTCTCCTCGCGCCCGGCGATCCCCACCACCCGCGCGCCGCGCAGGCGGGCCAGCTGGCCGGCGATCTGGCCGACACCGCCCGAGGCGGCCGAGACCACCACGGTCTCCCCGGCCTTCGGATCGCCCAGCAGGATCATGCCGGCGTAGGCGGTCAGGCCCAGCATCCCCAGCACGCCGACCGCCAGGGAGATCGGCCCCTTGGCCGGATCGAGCCTGCGCGGGATCATGTAGGACGGCCGCGTCACACCCGCGCCCATCAGCGCGTATTCGCTCCAGCCGTTGGTGTTGAACACCAGGTCGCCGGCCGCGAAACCGTCCATCCGGCTTTCGACCACCTGCGAGACCGTCCGCGCGTGGCACGGCGCGCCCGGCGCCTCGACCCCGCGCCGCTTGTAGCCCCACTGATAGGGATCAAGCGAAACATAGATCGTCCGGGTCAGCGCCTGGCCGGGACCGGGCGTCGGGATCGGCGCATCGCGCGGCACGAAGGTGTCGGCGTCCGGCCATGCGCCCACGGGCTTGTCGGAGAGAGTCCAGTAGCGGTTAATCGGCGCCTCCCGGGCTTTTCGCCACCTTAGGGATCAATCGCCGAGTCTGGCAATCGACGAGCCGTCGGCTCCTACTCAGATCAGCACGTCCGCGGGCACGCCCCACTCGGCTCTGATTTTCCGCACATGATCCAATGAAAGCCGACGCTTTCGCGCCAGGATTTCGGAGGCCCTCGGCGCGTCGATCAGGGCGGCGAGGTCGGCCTGGCTCTTGCCCTTGGTCTCCATGACATGGGTGAGGGCGTCGGCAGGGTCCTCGGGCTCGATCGGGTAGTGCTCCTCCTCGTAGCGCGCCAGCAGAACGCCGAGAAGTTCGAAGCGGTCGGCCTCCTCGGTGTCGGGTTCCGGTTCGCGATCGAAATAGCGCTCGTATTCAGCAAGCGCCACTTCAAAGTCGGCTTCCGTGCGCAGCGGGCGAGGGTGAGTATCGGTTGTCATAACGGTTTTCTCCAGCCAACGGTGGCGGCCATGGCGTCGGAGAACTAGAGCATTTGGCGGTTGGAGCCTATCGCCAGGCTGGAGCCCCCATCCCCGGCTTCGCCGGGACTTCCCCCAGCGGGGGAACAGAAAGAAAGGGAGGGAGCGCTTGCCGGATCAAGTGACCCGCAAAGCGCTCTACAGTCCCACCGCCGCCAACGCCGCGGCCTGCCGCGCCGCCAGCGCCACTTCCGAAAACCCCTCCAGCGAGGTCTCGAACAACCTTCGCCAGTTGTGTTCCGCGCCCAGGTGCAGGAAGGCCGAGCCCAGGCCGATGGCGGCGCGATCCATGAACACGAACTCTCGGGGGATCGTCACCGGACCCTTTTCCTCCAGCGCCTGCTTGACCTGGAAGGCCTCGCGGCGGCCGTAGTCGCCGGGCGCGACGCCGTCAGCCACCGTGCGGACGCGGTCGTCGAGCAGCGGGCCGTAGATGAAGCGCGCCCACAGGCCGAGCACGTCGGCCAGGTCCTGGGACAGGTTCTTGAAGCCCCAGGCCTCATAGGCGGCGATCTCGCCCGCCTTGTCGCCGGTCGACAGGGCGCGGAACAGCTTGACCACCCCGCCGACGAACACCGGCGGAAAGATCCGCACGCAGCCGAAATCCAGCAGGTTCAAGCGCCCCCCGGCGTCGGCGAAGCTGTAGTTGCCCAGGTGCGGGTCGCCGTGGATCACGCCCAGATGCATCAGCGGCGTCCACCAGCCCTCGAACAGGATCTTGGCGACGCGGTTGCGGGTTTCCAGGTCGTCGCCCTTGAAGCTTTGCAGGCCCCGCCCATCCAGCCAGTCCATGGTCAGCAGGC
>JANYFU010000561.1 GCA_025359665.1 Caulobacteraceae bacterium | reverse complement strand
TTCTGGCGGCCAGCACCCTGGCGGGTGTCCTATGGACCGCCTTTGGCCCCGGAGCGACGTTCGCGGCCGGCGGAGCCTTCGCCGTCCTCGCCCTGGCCGGTTTGCTGCTGGTCATCCGGCGCGGTGCGCTTGGGGAATAGGCGCTTCCGGAAATTCATAGACGATCTGGTCAAAGGAATCGGCCGCGAACACATATAGCAGGCGCAACGGCTCCG
Organism: Caulobacteraceae bacterium; assembly: GCA_025359665.1. Lineage (GTDB taxonomy): Bacteria > Pseudomonadota > Alphaproteobacteria > Caulobacterales > Caulobacteraceae > Acaudatibacter. The sequence goes on along the minus strand of JANYFU010000561.1, from coordinate 2,400 downwards.
CCCCAACACCGCGCGCCGCATGCCAGGCCCCCGCAGGAATGAATGCGCAGGTCCCGGCCGACAGCGGCTGTTCCTCGCCCTCGATGGTCAGAATTCCCCGGCCCGAAAGGATGTAATAGGCCTCGGCCTGGGCATGACGATGCAACCGCGCCTCGGCGCCGACCTGTTCCACGACCTCGGCCACGCCAATCGTCAGAGCCTCGGTCGGCGTGCGGTCGCCGCTCAGCAGGGTGCGCCAGGTCACCACCCCGCGAACCGGATCATTCCAACCCTCCAGGGGAACGGCGGTTTCATTCACGACGAACGGCTGTGACGGCAAGACGGTGCTCCTCGGCGCCGGCTTGTCTGGCCCGCCGCGCGTGCAATTCTACCGCGTTGGGCTAATCTCTCAATCACGGACGCGCGGGGGGCGTCGGTCGGCATGGACAAACGGTCTCTCAGCGAGCGCGACATCTGCACCAAGTTCATCACCCCGGCCCTGCGGGCGGCGGGCTGGGATGAGCAATCGCAGATCCGCGAGGAGGTCGGCTTCACCAATGGGCGGATCATCGTGCGCGGCAAGCTGGTCACGCGCGGCAAGGCCAAGCGGGCCGACTATGTACTGTATTTTAAGCCCAACATTCCGCTCGCCCTGATCGAGGCCAAGGACAACAGCCAAGCCATGGGCGCGGGCATGCAGCAGGCCCTGGGCTATGCCGAGACCCTCGATATCCCCTTCGTCTTCGCCTCCAACGGCGACGGCTTCGTGTTTCACGACCGCACCGGAGCCGGTGGCGCGGTTGAGACCAATCTGGCCCTCGACGCCTTTCCCTCGCCCGCCGCGCTTTGGACGCGCTACGCCGCCTGGAAAGACCTCGGCCCCGAGGCTGAGGCGGTGGTGCTTCAGGACTATTATCTCGACGGCGGATCGAAGAGCCCGCGCTACTATCAGGTCAGCGCGGTCAATGCGGCGGTGGAGGCCATCGCCAAGGGCCGGGACCGGATTCTGCTGGTCATGGCCACCGGCACGGGCAAGACCTACACCGCCTTCCAGATCATCTGGCGGCTGTGGAAGTCCGGGCGCAAGCAACGCATCCTGTTTCTGGCCGACCGCAACATCCTGATCGACCAGACCATGGTCAACGACTTTCGACCGTTCGGCGCGGCGATGGCCAAGCTCTCCACCCAGGCCAAGACCATCGAGCGGGCCGATGGAACCAGCGAGGCGCCTCGATTGGCCCTCGATCGCAGGCGCCGTATCGACACGGCCTATGAGATCTATCTGGGCCTCTATCAGGCGATCACCGGGCCGGACGAGAGCCAGAAGCTGTTCAAGGATTTCTCCCCCGGCTTCTTCGACCTGATCGTCATCGACGAATGCCATCGGGGCAGCGCCGCCGACGACTCGGCCTGGCGCGAGATACTCGACTATTTCTCCGCCGCCACCCAGATCGGCATGACCGCCACGCCCAAGGAGACCGAATATGTCTCCAACACCAACTACTTCGGCGAGCCGGTCTATTCCTATTCCCTCAAGCAAGGCATCCGCGACGGCTTCCTCGCGCCCTACAAGGTCATCAAGGTCCATATCGACCGCGACGTCCAGGGCTATCGCCCCGAGAAGGGCCAGCTCGACCGCGACGGCGAGGAGGTCGAGGACCGCATCTATAACACCAAGGATTTCGACCGCGTGCTGGTGCTGGACGACCGCACCAGGACCGTCGCCCGCAAGGTGTCGGACTATCTGCGCGACAGCGGCGACCGCTTCCAGAAGACCATCCTGTTCTGCGTCGATCAGGAGCACGCCGCCCGCCTGCGCCAGGCGCTCATCAACGAAAACCCCGACCTCTGCGCCGCCAACTATCGCTATGCGATGCGCATTACCGGCAACGACAAGGAGGGTCAGGACCAGCTGGGCAATTTCATCGACCCGGAATCGAAATATCCGGTCCTGGTCACCACCTCGCGCCTGCTCTCCACCGGCGTCGACGCTCAGACCTGCCGCCTGATCGTGCTCGACCGTGAGGTCGGTTCGATGACCGAGTTCAAACAGATCGTCGGGCGCGGCACGCGGGTGCATGAAGACACCCGCAAATTCTACTTCACTCTGATGGACTTCCGCGGCGCCACCAACCACTTCGCCGACCCGGACTTCGATGGCGAGCCGGTGCAGATCTATGAGCCCGGTGAGTTCGATCCGATCACGCCGCCGGACGACCTCGCTCCGCCGACCGACTCCGATGAGCCCATCCCACCGGTTCCGGGCCCCGATGAGATGGTGGTCGATGCTCCCGACATCACGCTCCAGCCCGGCGCGCGATCGCGCGGCAAGGTCTATGTCGACGGTGTCGGCGCCCAGATCGTCGCCGAGCGGATCGAATATCTCGACGCCGACGGCAAGCTGGTCACCGAGAGCCTGCG
>JANYFU010000545.1 GCA_025359665.1 Caulobacteraceae bacterium | reverse complement strand
CGGCGCTGGGGCCGCTGCACGGCGTGCCGATGACGATCAAGGAGAGCTATCAGTTCGCCGGCACACCGACGACCTATGGCATCCCGCAGTTCAAGGACAATGTGACCCAGGGCACGGCGCTGGCCATCCAGCGCCTGGCCGCCGCCGGCGCCAATGTGTTCGGCAAGACCAATGTGCCGATCCGCCTGGCCGACTTCCAGAGCTACAACGACATCTATGGGGTGACCAACAACCCGTGGGACATCGGCCGCACGCCGGGCGGGTCCTCGGGCGGGTCGGCGGCGGCGCTGGCGGCGGGCCTGACCGGCCTGGAGATGGGCAGCGATATCGGCGGCTCGATCCGCAATCCGGCCCACTTCTGCGGCGTGTTCGGCCACAAGCCGACCTGGGGCCTGGTGCCGCCCCGGGGCCACGTACTGGACGACTCGGTCAGCCCCACCGATATCTCGGTGATCGGCCCCCTGGCCCGCTCGGCCTTCGACCTGGAAGCGGCGTTGCGGCTGGTGGCGGGACCGGACGAGATCGAGACCCCCGGCCTGAAGATCGACCTGCCGACGCTCGAGGGTCCGCTGTCGGACCTGAAGATCGGCATCTGGGCCTCGGCCGAGCCGTTCTGTCCGACCTCGTCGGGCGTGGGCGGACGTATTCAGGCCGTGGCCGACGCCCTGGCGAAGGCCGGCGCCAAGGTCGACGACAAGGTCCGGCCGGACTTCTCGCCCGAACACAGCCACACGGTTTTCATGGCCCTGCTCGCCGCGGCCATGGCGGCGCGCCTGCCCGACGAGGACTTCAAGCGCCGGATCGCCCAGGCCGAGCGCGCGGCGCCCGACGACAACAGCCCCGCCACGGTGCAGGCCCGCTGGCAGACCCTGCGGGTGCGCGACTGGGCGACCCAGAACGAGGCGCGCAACAAGCTGCGCTGGGCGTGGCGGCGGTTCTTCGACGACGTGGATTTCCTGATCACCCCGGTGATGCCGGTCACCGCGTTTCCGCACGACCATGGCCCCGAGGGCTCGCGGATGATCGAGGTCGATGGCCGCAAGGTTCTCTATTTCAACCAGACTTTCTGGGCCGGCCTGGCCGGGGTGGTCTTCCTGCCTGCCACGGTGTTCCCGGCGGGTGTCGCCAAGGACGGCCTGCCGGTCGGACTGCAGATCATCGGGCCGGCGTACAGCGACCTGCGCACCATGCAGCTGGCGCAGCGGCTGGAGCAGCTGGGGTTCGGTTTCGTGGCGCCTAAGGGGTACGAATAGGGCCTTGGCCGGCTGAAGCGGGTCGCCAAGCTGGAGCCCCCATCCCCGGCTTCGCCGGGACTTCCCCCAGGGGGGGAAGAGAGATGCCTCTCCCACCGGGGTCTTTCTTTCTCTTCCCCCGTTGGGGGAAGTCCGCCCGAAGGGTGGGATGGGGGCTCCAGCCTGGCGAGCCATCCGACACACGAGAAAGCGAGTGGCTCGGCCACGGCTCGCCGGGAAGGTCAACAGCTTCGACGCCAGAGGTCGGCGGAAGCCAGGCCTCGGCCTGCCAGCGGTCCCAGGAGGGCGTGATGCGAAGATCGGCGCAGAGGCGCTCCACCAGTTTGCGCAGCTCCAGGGTGTCCAAATCCACATAGGCCGGCTCGAAGCTGACGCTGACGGCTTCGCGCTGCACGGTCGCCCCGACCCGCGCCTCGACATCCTTTTTGGCGCCATCCCCATCGCGGGCGCCTTCGCCGCGCGCCGCGCGCCGGGCCTCGGCGGCCTCGCGAGCCCGATCGCGGCGGGCAGCCAGTTTCTCGGCTTCAATCTCCGCCTTGGCCCTGGCGGCGGCGATCTCTTCGGCCGGGCAGGCGCGCAGGGCGCGAAGCCCGTGCAGCGCCCGGTCCAGCCGCTGGCTCAAGGCTATGGCCCTATGGACGGCGCCGGCGAAGCGGCAGAAATCCTTGACGATCGATACGCACCGCTCGCCGAGGCTCGCGCCGCCGTTTTCACCGTGCATAAGCCCACGGGTCATCGTAAAGCCGATCTGCATCAGCTCGCCGAGCACGCGGAGCCACCACTCCCCCTCAACGAGGTTGGCGTCGATCGCGGCCAGATCGGTCGAGGCGTCAGACATGGGAAGAGGGTAGATGATTGCAATATGCAAGTCAATGGGGTTTTTCGCGGCCCGCTGCCAGGTCGATCAGCGCGGTTGCCGCGAGGGCTTGATATCGAGGTTCAAGCGTGGGTTGAACTCAGGGACGGAGTGTTTGACAGTCCTCCGACAACGGGACGG
>JANYFU010000539.1 GCA_025359665.1 Caulobacteraceae bacterium | reverse complement strand
CAGGTCCGAATCGTGGACACCGCCTCCCGCGCCGGACACGGCCGCCACGCCAGCCATGCGGGTCGAGGAGGCCGAGCCCGACTATCCGCTGGGCGCGGCGCGAGCCCAGGTCCACGCCACCTATATCGTCGCCCAGACCCGCGACGGGGTGGTGATCGTCGATCAGCACGCGGCCCATGAACGGCTGGTCTATGAGCGGATGAAGGCGCAGATGGCTAAGGGCGGCGTGACGCGCCAAACGCTGCTATTGCCCGAGGTGGTCGAGCTTGATCCGGCCGAAGCGGAACGGGTCTGCGCCCGGATCGACGAACTGGCGGCGCTGGGCCTGGGGCTGGAGCCGTTCGGTCCAGGCGCGGTGCTGGTGCGAGAGACACCGGCGCTGCTGGGCGACACCGACGTGGCCGGGCTGGTGCGCGACATCGCCGACGACCTGGCCGAGAACGGCGCGCCGTTGGCCCTGGGCGAACGCCTGGCCGAGGTCTGTTCCACCATGGCCTGCCACGGCTCGGTGCGGGCCGGTCGCCAGCTCTCGGCGCCGGAGATGAACGCCCTGCTACGCGAGATGGAGGTGACGCCGCATTCGGGCCAGTGCAACCACGGCCGCCCCACCTATGTCGAGCTCAAGCTGGCCGATATCGAGCGGCTGTTCGGCCGCCGCTAACGGTTTCACGGCGCTGAACTGGGGCGCACGAACCACACTCGAGCCGCGCCCCACGACCGGGTGTCCAGAACGTCGAAACCGGGCGCTTCAAGATCGGGCTCGCCGGCCCCCCGCTCCACCACGACCAAGGCCTCTTCGCCTAACCAACGCCCGCCTGCCAATCCCGCGAGCGCCGGCTCCGCGAGACCTTTGGCATAGGGTGGATCCAGGAACACCAAGTCGAATAGCGGGGCGCCGATCTCCAGCGTCGCCAGCCGTCCGGCGTCCGATCGGCTGACCGTGGCGCGGTCCCCCAGCCGCAAGGCTTCAAGGTTGTCGCCGATCGCCGCGATCGCCGCCGGATCGGTGTCGATGAACCGGCAGAAGGCTGCGCCACGGGACAGTGCTTCCAGGCCCAACGCCCCGGAACCGGCGAACAGATCGGCCACGCGGGCGCCCTCCAAACCCGGGCTCCAGACGGCGTGTTCGAGCACGTTGAACAGGGCCTGGCGGGTGCGATCGGCGGTAGGGCGGGTGGAGTGTCCCTTCGGCGCCACAAGGGTGCGCCCTCGATGCACACCGGCCACAATTCGCATCGAATCTCCTTTGGTTTCCACCCGGGTTGACGGAAGATTAATCGGCAAGGACGGTGGAGTCTTCATGAGCGCGCAGGGCGTCTGGGCTGGGTTGGGGGACTCGGCCTTTTTGGCCGGGACGGAGGATCGCGAGCGCGATCCCGCGCGCCTGATCACCAGCCTGCTTGGCGGGGGCGCTCTGGGCTTTATCGCCGCTATCTGCGGCATGCTTCTGGTCATGGTGACCTATGCGATCCTGATCGGTGACGGGCCTCGTGGCCTGGAGGGATTGTCGGACGCAGGCCGACTGATGGGCGATCCACTGACCGTCACGCCGGGGCTGACCGTATTGCGGCTGGTGGTCGCCACGGCGGTCGACGGGGTGTTCCTACTGGTGTTCGTGGCCGCCGCCGCGGCCATCGTCCGGCAGCCCCTGTGGGTCTATGTGGCCGCCGCTGGACGTATCCGCTGGCGTCTGCTGGGCGTCGGCGTGGCGCTTTCCGCCGCGGCGATGGCGCCGATCGTCGTCGCCGAGCGGGTGCTCAACGCCGGCGGCGCGGAGCTCCCGTTCCTGTCGATCTCGCAAGTCACCGGCGATCGGATTGTCTACTGCCTGTCGGCGCTGCTGCTGATCCCGGCGGCTGCGGCCGAGGAGCTGTTTTTTCGCGGCTGGCTTCTGCGCCAGACCAGCGCCTTCCTGCGCCGGCCTCTGCCGCTGGTCATTGGCACCGCCCTGACTTTTTCGGCCATGCACCTGGACTTCAACCCCGACGCGTTCCTGACCCGCGCGCTGATGGGAGCGGGTTTCGCCTATATGACCCTGAGGCTGGGCGGCATCGAATTCGCCGCTGGGGCGCATGCGGTCAACAACATGATGATCGTGCTGTTCCTTCAGCCGCTGAGCCTTCAGCAAGCGCCTACCCCCGAATTCTCCGCCTTCTCCTTGGTTGAAGACGTGGCTTTGATTGGCGGCTATGTGTTGATAACCGAATTGGTGGCGCGCCTTCCGTCCCTGCGGCGCTGGGCGGGGGTAAGGGCGGAGGACATCAGCCCGTCGCGCGATGTCACGGCGCATTTCAGCTGACTGAACTCAGGGCTTGGTAGGCTTGGCGGGCTTTGGCGCCCTGACACGCGGACCCTCGGGCGCGCCGGGTCCGATCACTTTCTTTTTGGGCCTGGCCCACCCCGGTTTGTAGGTGATCGGTGGCAGGGGATCGCCGGCCGTGCGGTTGCCGGCGAAGGCCTTGCCTTGCGGCGCGCGGCGGTTCTGGCCGCCGGCGGCCTTGAACAGCGCCCGGTCACCGGTCGGCATGTTGGCCGGCGAGACCAGC
>JANYFU010000490.1 GCA_025359665.1 Caulobacteraceae bacterium | reverse complement strand
GGGTGGCGCGATCACGTCGGAATCCGCAGCCTGGGCCGGCGACGATAGACTGGAAGGGCGTCAAGGCTTCCCAGGCGGCCCCTGAGGGCTTTGCGGGCGTCGTGGCTCCTCCGGACCGGCGCGCGGCGTCGGCCGGCTCCGTTGGCGGTTCTGGTGGGCCTGGGGGCCACTCGGCCGCCATCGATCCTGGTGACTACCTCGAGGCCGTGCCGCTGGCAGGGTTTCGGGGGGGATTTGAAGACGACGACGGGAGTCTTGGCTGACGGCGGAAGGATCCACGCTCTCCCACCGCCTCGTCACCCGTTCACCCCACGCCCACCGGATCAACCCAATGCCGCAGCACCATCCCGTCGTCACCGACCGCAAGGTCGCCGCGCTTCGCCAGGCCATGGGGCCGGTGATCGCCGGCGCCCTGGCCGATCGCCTGGTCGTCGAGGTCATGGTCAATCCGGACGGCAAGATCTGGGTCGACAAGATAGGGGAGGGTAGGTCGTGGACCGGTGAGTTCCTCCCGCCGGCCGACGCAGACCGCATTCTTCGGCTGTTGGCCGATCACGCCGGCGAGGTCGTCACCCGCGACAGCCCGCGGATCAGCGCCACGCTCCCGATCACGGGCGAGCGATTTCAGGGCGCGTTTATGCCGGTCGTGTCCAGCCCGGCTTTCGCCATCCGAAAGCGGCCTGAGGTCGTGTTCACCTTGGACGAATACGTCGAGAAGGGGATCATGACGCCGGGCCAGGCGGAGGTGATCCGCGAGGCGGTGACGAGCCATCAGAACATCCTGATCGTCGGCGGCACGGGGTCCGGCAAGACGACGCTGGCCAACGCCATCCTGGCCGAACCGGCCTTCGCCCGCGACCGGGTGATCCTGATCGAGGACACCGCCGAGCTGCAGTGTTCCGCCGAGGACAAGATCCAGATGCTCACCAAGCGGACTGATCCGCCGGTGACCATGACCGACCTGGTGCGCGACACCCTGCGGTTGCGTCCTGACCGGATCATAATTGGAGAGGTCCGCGACGGCTCGGCACTGGATCTGTTGAAGGCCTGGAACACCGGGCATCCAGGAGGCCTGGCGACGATCCACGCCAACAGCGCGTTGGAGGGGCTGACACGTCTGGAGGACCTGATCGGGGAGGTGACGCAGCGGATTCCGTACCGGGCTATCGCCCAGGCTATCAACATCCTGATTTATATCGAGCGGACCTTGGTTGGTCGGGAGATCAGGACGGTGAGCCGTCTGATCGTAACCATCCGGCGTAGGCCGCAGGGGGCCTATTTGGCGTCGGTCGCAGGCGCCGGCCGAGTTTGATTTTCCCGATGGGTTCGGATCAAGTCGGTGAGGGTCTCGATGCCGAAGTTGGTGAAGGCCGTGACGCCTTCGGCGATCTCGCTGGTTCCATAGACCCAGATCAAGCCGGCCTCCGGGTCCATTTCGTCGGCCAGGTCCCAGAGGCGGTCTTCATCCTCGCCGAGCATGTCGGCGACGCGGGCGATGGTGGTGACGCGGTGAACCTTGTTGACCGGCGCCAAGGTCAGGCGGCCTGAGCGGCGACGGCGGTCACACCGGATTTCCACTTCCACGGCAGAAGTTCGTCGAGACGGTGGGCCGGGTGGGCTGCGATGCGGGCCAGGACGTCGGCTAGCCAGGCCTGGGGATCAACATCGTTCATCTTGGCCGTGACGATCAGGCTGTACATGGCCGCCGCGCGCTGGCCACCTCGATCGGACCCGCAGAACAGCCAGGATTTCCTGCCAAGGGCGATCCCCCTGAGCGCCCGTTCGGCGGCATTGTTCGACAGACAGACCCGGCCGTCGTCGAGGAACCGCGTGAAGGCCGGCCATCGCGTGAGGATGTAGTCCATGGCCTTCGCCAGATCGTGGCCACGGGAGAGTTTGGCGCGCTGCTCGATCATGCATGCCTTTAGTTCCCCGACCAGCGGCGCGCTCAGGGCCTGGCGGATGGCTTTGCGCTGATCGGCGCCTTTGCCGTTGATGGGCCGTTCGATCTCGAACAGAGCGTCGACGACCCGGCTATCCCACTGCCGCCCGGAACCTTTGCGGAACTCGGCCTCAATCTGCGACGGCGTCATCCCCTTCCGATAGTGGCGGCTGCTCGACATCGCATCGAACGAATCGGCCGCCGCCAGGATGCGAGATCG
>JANYFU010000476.1 GCA_025359665.1 Caulobacteraceae bacterium | reverse complement strand
CGAACCAGCGAAACGCATCATGGGGCTTCTTTTGACGGGCCATTGGGTCCGCCTATAACCCTACCCATTAACCGCCGGTGCATTTGCCCTGACAGTGCCGATCAGTGGCATACGGCCCCGGAATGAGGTCGAGGCGGCCCTGCCGGCTCAAATGGTTGCCGTGCACCTGATGATGATGGCCCTATCGGCGAGGACGTTGCGCAACACATACGGCGACCCTCGGACGGCTGCGGCAGCCGGAAAGCTGGCGCGCACCTACGCCATGCAATGTGAGACCATGGCAAGGCTCAAGGGCCGAGCCGGCAAGCAGAGGATCACGGTCAAATATGAGCGGCACAACCACAATCACCAGCACCAGCACGTGCACGCCGAAATCGGCGGGGGGGTGTCAGGAATTATGGGCCGACCCCTTGGACCATACTCAGACGCTCACGGCGGCGCGGCTCTGGCGACTGAGGTCCGCGCCTCGCTGCCTGGCCCGGACCCGGAACGGGACGCCCTGCCAATGCCCGGCGAGGCGGGGGCGGACGCGGTGTCGAATCCACGGCGGCGCGGACGGGTCCGGAGGGCCGAAGGGGAAGCGTAACGGAGCCTTTCGGCATGGTGGGGATACCGTCGATGCCGTCGCCGCTCGGCGTGCCGTGGCTGCGCTCTATCGGGCCTGGCGACAGGCTGCGGAGGGCCGGCGGCGCCTAGAACAGGAGCTTTGGAAAGCCGCTGAAATCGGCACGGGCGCATGTCCCATCGGTCATGAAAACGCTGATGACCTTCGGGCTGATGATGCGGGTTCTGTCCACAAAGTGGCCGTTCTCCCGGCTGACGGCGGTGACTTGATCGCTGTCGGTCGACTCCGATTCTGAAAATATGATTTGCGTATCTGTCACGCTCTTGAGCTCGTGGGTCCCGCTACATTCACCCTCGCACCAACGGCGGGTTTGCAGGTCGACCCGAAATCGCCTCTCGATTTTCGACGGCGCGCCGAAGGGTGTGCTCGAAAAGCCGATGACATCGGATAGCGTCGACTGACCGGTGCAAACCAAGTCGAACGCGGCGCCCTGGCCCGACGCAGCCAGAGCCGGCCCAGCTAGGCCGGCCAACACGGCCACGACGGCCAAGCGGTGGATGCGGCTCATTGATCGCCCTCGATGGCCCCCAGGCGAGACTATGCGCTCAAGGCGCCGCTCTGGCGAGATCGGCCGGCAATGGATGGCGTCGACGCGGCGCAACTAGGGTTGGGCCGCCTCCAGTTCGTCTATGCGGCTCTCCAGCTCTTGCGTCTTATCCTCCAGGTCGCTGACCTTCTGTTCAAGTTCCTCGGCCTTGTCCTTCGCGTCGGAAGCCTCGGACTCGGCGTCCTGAAGTCGGGCGTCGAGATCGCACGGAATCTTCTGGCTTGAGCAACCGGCGGCAATCACAGCGAGATATGCGAGAGCGAAGACGCCGGCTGGTTTCACGGCTGGACCCTCCAAGGCGTCGGACATTGTCGCCAGCACCGCGCGCGGAGTCGAGACACTGAAACTTGAAGCGAAAAATTCTCGCGCTGGTGTCAAAGGCAATCCAGCCGAACCCAGGCAAGCCACGTCCTTAAAAGGGAACGGTAAGGGGAACGTGGGCGGAAAAGCCAAAAAAGATTAGTAAAAACAAATAGAGATGGCGGTGAGTGTGGGATTCGAACCCACGTTAGAGTTTCCCCTAAACACGCTTTCCAAGCGTGCGCCTTCAACCACTCGGCCAACTCACCATCACGGGAGGGGCGAACAGGCCCCCTCGCGGAAGGCGCGCAATATACGCATCGAAGGCGCCGCCACAAGCTTAGTCTGGGCCGAAGTCTGGCCCAGCGGCCCCATCATGTCCTGCGGCATGGAATCCGGCGGCCAAAGCCCCTATCTTGGCGTGACCAGTTTCAAGAGAGGCCGCCATGTCGTTCTTCCGCAAATCCGTCGAAGCCGTGACTCCCGACAAGGCCCTGCCGGGCCGGCCCGCCGCGATTCCCACCGCCGCCCGGTCGTTCATCAACGGCAATCCGCTAATGAGACCCTACCCCGAGGGGCTGGAGCTCGCCGATTTCGCCATGGGCTGTTTCTGGGGCGAGGAGCGCAAGTTCTGGAGCCTGCCCGGCGTTTGGGTGACCATGGTTGGCTATGTAGCCGGCTATACGCCCAACCCGACTTATCAGGAGGTCTGCACCGGCCGCACCGGCCATACCGAAGCGGTGCGGGTGGTGTTCGATCCGAAGATCGTTTCCTACGACGCCCTGCTGAAAGTGTTCTGGGAGGGCCACGACCCCACCCAGGGCATGCGCCAGGGTAACGACATCGGCACCCAATACCGTTCGGGCGTCTATACCGCCTCGTCGGTCCAGGCGGAAGCCGCCGAAAGGTCCCGTGAAGCCTATCAAGCGGCCCTGAGCGCCGCTGGCCGCGGTCGGATCACCACCGAAATCCGCCCCGCCGGCGAGTTCTATTTCGCCGAGGACTATCACCAGCAGTATCTGGCCAAGAACCCGGACGGCTATTGCGGCGTCGGCGGCACCGGCGTGGTCTGTCCGATCGGCCTCGGCGTCTCGGCTTAGCCACCGGTCGATGACCCCGCGGGCTTTCGACGCCGCCTGTCGCGCCTTGCAGGCCGTGACCATGGACGTGCAGTGGGGCGAGGACCATGTCTACAAGGTCGGTGGCAGGATGTTCGCCGTCCTGGGCCCGACGGAGCACGGCGTGTCGGTGAAAGTCAGCGATATCGCCTTTGAGGCCCTGATCGAGAGTGGCACGGCGCGGCCCGCGCCCTATCTGGCCAGGGCCAAGTGGGTTCGGTTTGACAGTCTGGCGGCCCTGGATGACGCCGAGGCGGCCGACTGGCTCGCCAACGCCCACGCCCTGATCGCGGCGAAACTGACCAAGGTGAAAAGGCGCGAACTCGGCCTTCTGGCTTAAGGGCTAGTCTTCCTCGATTAGGCCCAGTTTGCGGGGGTCGCCCATCAGCGCCGCGGTGATCGCCGCGGCGGCCATGACCACGGCCACATAGATGAAGAACCCGCTCTCCTTGCCGGCCTGTTTGAAAGCCAGGGCGATGTATTCCGCCGTGCCGCCAAACACGGCGTTGGCCAGGGCGTAGGGGAGGGCGACACCCAGCGCGCGCACCTGGGTCGGAAACAGCTCGGCCTTCACCACCGCGTTCACCGCCGTGTAGCCGGTCAGGAACACCAGGGCGACGCAGATCAGCGCCGTGGCCAGGGGCGCGCTGTCGGTGGCGGCGATGGCGGTCATGATCGGCCAGACGGTC
>JANYFU010000458.1 GCA_025359665.1 Caulobacteraceae bacterium | reverse complement strand
GGAGCGGGCGGTTCCCGCGATCCTTGGCCAGACCGGCCGCCAGGGCCAGGCTCTGGTGCTGCCGGCCTATGATCACGTGCTGAAAGCCTCGCACCTGTTCAACCTGATGGATGCTCGCGGCGCGATCGCCGTGGCCGAGCGGCAGAGCTACATCGGCCGGATCCGCGACCTGTGCAAAGCCTGCGCCCAGGCCTGGGTGAAGCTGGAAGAGGCGGCCGGTTAAGCGCCATGCCCCAGTTTCTACTCGAATTGTTCAGCGAGGAAATCCCCGCGCGCATGCAGGACGGCGCCGCGCGTGATCTTGAGCGGCTGGCGCGCGAGGGTCTGGCCCAGGCCGATCTGACGTTCGAGCACCTGCGCGCCTTCGCCGGCTCCCGTCGACTGACCCTGGTCGTCGACAGCCTGCCAACCGCGCAGGCCAATCGCGTCGATGAACGCAAGGGTCCGAGAGTCGGCGCGCCCGAGGCGGCCCTGGCCGGGTTTCTGCGGTCCGCTGGCGTCGCCCGCGAGGCGCTTGTCGAGCGCGACGGCGTCTACTGGGCGGCGATCCGTCGTGCGGGAAGGCCCGTGGCGGAGATTCTCGCCGCGCTGACCGAAACGATCGTGACGCGATTCCCCTGGCCGAAATCCATGACCTGGGGAAGCGGAAGCCTGCGCTGGGTGCGGCCGCTACAAAGCATTGTCTGCGTGTTCGATGGCCAGGTCGTGCCGGCCGCGGTGGCGGGCGTACCTGTTGGCGATCTGAGTGAGGGTCACCGGTTCATGGGGTCCCCGCGGTCGTTCCGGGCGCGCGATTTCGATGAATATCGCGAAGCTTTGGCCAGCCATTTCGTGGAACTTGACGTAAACGATCGAAAGCGCCGGATCCTGAATGGCGCCAACGCCCTGTGCGCGGCCCGGGGGCTGGAACTGGTCGAGGACGCCGGCCTGCTCGACGAAGTGGCGGGGATGGTGGAATGGCCGACGCCGATCCTTGGCGACATGAACCCGCGCTTCCTCGAATTGCCGCCTGAGGTGATCCGGACCTCGATGCGCACGCACCAGCGCTACTTCGCCGTCCGCAGCGCCGGGAGCGGTCGCCTCGCCCCTCATTTCCTGTGCGTCGCCAATATCGAGACCGCCGACGGCGGCGCCCTGATCGCGGCCGGCAACGCCCGGGTGCTGGCGGCGCGGCTCGACGACGCTCGGTTCTTCTGGGAGGAGGATCGCAAGCTTCCCTTGGAAGCGCGATTGGAACGGCTCAAGGGCGTGACCTTCCACGCTCAACTGGGTTCGATGCATCAGCGGGTGGAACGCATCGAGGCCCTGGCCCGGGCGATCGCTCCGTCGGTCGGCGCCGATCCCGACCTGGCCGCGCGCGCCGCGCGACTGGCTAAGGCTGATCTCGGCACGGGCATGGTCGGCGAATTTCCCGAGCTTCAGGGCGTGATGGGCGGCTATTACGCCGCGGCGCAGGACGAGCCCGCCGCGGTGTTCGAGGCGGTGCGCGATCATTACAAACCCCAGGGTCCTGGCGATCTCGTTCCCGTCGAAGTCGTGACCATCGCCGTCGCATTGGCCGACAAGCTCGACATGCTGGTGGGATTTTTCGCGATTGATGAGAGGCCGACCGGGTCGCGCGATCCCTTCGCGCTCCGCAGGGCCGCTCTGGGCGTCATAAGACTGATTCTCGCCAATGGACTTAGATTGGCGTTGGCGTCGGATGTTCTACCCGGCATTCTCAATGAGTTCTTTAAGCAGGCTTTGAGACGTTTGGCGGAGCAGCGCCTCGCCGAATCCCGAATGGGCGTTGAGCGTTCCGGCATTCCGGCGCCCTTGCTTGGCAGACTGGACCCCTCGGTTGAACCCTTCAGGTCACCAGCGGTCGTTCCTTCGTTGGTGGCCTTCTTCGCCGACCGGCTCAAGGTCCTGCTCCGCGATCAGGGCAAGCGGCACGATCTGGTCGACGCGGTGTTCGCCCTGGGCGATGACGATCTGGTTCGCGTGGTGGCCCGGATCGAGGCGCTGACCGCATTCCTGGCCACCGCGGACGGCGCCAACCTTCTGGCGGGCTACAAGCGCGCCTCCAACATCCTGGCCGCCGAAGCCAAAAAGGCTGCGCTTCCTGTGGGC
>JANYFU010000418.1 GCA_025359665.1 Caulobacteraceae bacterium | reverse complement strand
GACGCGATAGCGGTTGCCCTTATTGTATCCGCCGATATCCGTGGCCGTGAATGGCGCGGAGTAGGATGGCGTATCGAAAATCGTTCCCGGTAGGCCGGTAATTTTGCTCGCCGAGATCGTTTTATTGCTGTAAAAATAGCTATATCCCTGGTCTTCGGTGGTTAAGCCACCGCCAAAATCGTATCGGAAATCAATATATTCGAAATCACTGCGTTTCTTTTGAGTATTATAACCCTTATAGAAAGGGCTGGTCGGATCGTTGTTGAGGGCGAAATTCTTGCCGAACATCGACGTCTGGACGAAGGTTTCCCCTGGCCCCGCGTCGGACTGGAAGAAGCGGGTATAGTTGACTGAGCTGAACAGGGTGACGGACCCATGAGGGCCGAAAGGCGCGAAAATCTTCAACAGGCCATTCTGGGCGATCCCGCCGGACTGGGATAGCTCGCCGCCCGACTGCCGCTGATCGAAATTCAGCAACGCCTTGACCCCACCGAGCCGTTCGACCGCGCCGGTCTGAAACGTGGTGACGGTCGCCACGGTGTCATAGCTGCCGTAGGTGACCTTCTGGGAAATCCCCATCGCGTCGGTGACGGTGGGCGAGAAGAAGTGGATCGCGCCACCGTAGTTGGCCTGGCCAAGGTCGCCGGCGGCGCCAGGACCACGATCGACGACCGCCGCGCCGATGGTCGATGACGGAAAGAACGACGCGGGGTGATGGGTAGGATCGTTGGTGTCGCCGTAGAAGATGCCGTCGTAGGTGACGTTGAACTGGCCGTCGGTGAATCCGCGCAGATTGATCTTGTTGGTCTCGCCAACCCCGCCGCCGTTGGAAGCGATACCCGAAAGGCTGGGGGCGATCAGCACGACGGTGGTGTAGTCGCCGGTCTCGGGGGTGAACTGTTCGATGAACCTGTGGCTGATGATCGATTCGGGCTGCATCTCGTTGAGGGACGCCTTGACCGGCGCGGCCGCGGCGCCGGGGTTCTTTTCGGCGGTGACGATCAGCGCCTCGATGCTCGTGCCTTCACTGCCGTCCCCGGCCACGGATCCGGCGCCCGGCGCCGCCTCCGCCGCGAAGGCGTTCCCACCGACCAGCGCGGCGGCGCAGGTTCCAACAATCAGCCACGCGCCGTGGCGCGCCTTGATCGGAAGAATCCGCTTGCTGCTGAATTTCATGGTTCCCCTCGGTTCGAGCCGAATCAGGTTCGAGTGAATCGCCAACACGTCGCGGGATCGTTTGGCCTGGAAACGTGACGATGGCTCCACAGTTTGATGACATTTGTGTAAAACCGCTCGATGAGAACCCATGCGCGGCGAACGCTGACGGGCGGCGAGAGAGGGACCGCGTGACGACGGCGCCGGCCCTTACCCCGTGGCTTGACCGCTGGGGTCTGGTGATCGATGGCAAGGCGTTCGTGACGCCGTTCGGCAGCCATCTGGCCCCCGTTCGTCACGACGGCGCGCCCGCCATGCTGAAGATCGCCGGCGGTCCCGAGGAACGAGACGGCGCGGCGCTGATGGCGTGGTGGAACGGCGACGGCGCGGCGCGGGTTCTGGCGCGCCAGGGCGACGCCTTGCTGTTGGAGCGTGCCATGGGCGCAGGCTCGCTGACGGCGATGGCGGCGGACGGCAGGGACGACGAAGCCACGCTGATCCTGTGCCGCGTGGCGGCGGGGCTGCACAAGCCTCGCCCGGCGGCGCTTCCGCCCAGCCTCAAGCCTCTCAGGGTCTGGTTTCGCGCTCTGGAGCCGGCGGCCAGGACCCATGGCGGCGTGCTGGCGAGGGCGGCCGAGGCAGCCAGCGTTCTCCTGGACGCGCCCGAACAGCAGGCCGCCTTGCACGGCGATCTGCATCACGACAACGTACTGGATTTCGGGCCGCGAGGCTGGCTGGCGATCGATCCCAAGGGGCTGATCGGCGAGCGGGGCTTCGACTACGCCAACCTGTTCTGCAACCCGTGGCCAGCGGCGAGCGAGCCGGGCCGGCTTCAACGCCGGTTAAACCTGGTCGCCAAGGCGGCCGACCTGGCCCCCCCGCGGCTGCGCCAATGGATCCTGGCCTACGCCGGGCTCTCGGCCGCCTGGACCCTGGATAGCGGCATGCCGAAGGACGGTCCCTGGCGCGCGTTGATGATCGCCGAACAGATGGCGGCGGCGACCTGACCCCGCCCCCCTGAAACACGCCTAAGTCTCGAAATACGCCTATGCTGTCAGGCCGGCGATCGCCTGGCGCGTCGCCAGAAGCGACTGACCGGCCACCATGCCTTTCCAGTCATCGGCGTCACCGAAGAACGCGGCGCGGATCTGGGTCTTGATCGCCCGGCCCTGGGGCGAGTCCGGATCGCCATGGGCGTGGAGCCAGGCATCGGCTCGCAAAGCCAGCAGCACATCGTTCAAAGGCAGGGTTCCGACTTCGATAGCCATGCCCGTGACCTGCGCGTGGGGCAGCAGGCGCGGCGCGGCCTCGAGGCCATCGCCGGTAATGGGCGCCGACGTGGAGGTTCCCGCCGATGGCGAGGTGACCGCCGCGCCATACCAGGCACGGGCACGCGCGAACGCGGCGCTGCCGGGATGATCAGTGATGATCTGCTCGCCATAGCCCCAGGGTCCCAGCCCGGTGTGATAGTCGATCACGCCCACCTTGGCCGCCTGGCCGAGATATTCGGCGAAGATCGCCGTCTGGGTCAGGCGCGACCAGGTCGGGGCCGAACCGCCATAGAAGATGCCGGCCGGATGGCGATACTGGCCGCCGCTGAGCGCCTGCTGGAGCGCCGCCGGACCATTCTCGCCCAGGTAACCGCCAAGAACGCGGGCGCTGGCCGCCTGGGATTCCTCGGTCCATGTCTGTGGAACCGCCGCGTCGCATAGGATGTCGTAGCCGGGGTTGGCGGGTAGAGGGCCGGAAAAATCCACCCAGTTGCGGTTCAGATCGACATTTTCGTGGGTCACCCGCCGCAGCCACGAAAACCCATAGGGGTTGATGGCGTGAATGATCAGCACGCCCAGACCGGCCGGCAAACGTGATGCTTCGCCTCGGTTCAGCCAGTCCACCTGCGCGCCGGAGCCGCAAAAGCCCTCAACCCCATGGGTGCCGGACAGTGTGACCAGAACCTTGTCAGCGTCTCTGGGGCCGATCCAGGCGACATCGGCGGCGAGATCCTCGCCATCGCGGCCCCGCTCGGGGTGGGTGACCGATGCAAGGGCGGCGCCGGCCGCCGCCGCCGCGATACGGAATTTCCCGCGCGCCAACGCATAGTCGCCGCTGAAGCTGTCCGCGCTGCTCATGACCCAACCTCTTCGTTCAGGAACCGGCGCAAAATCGCTTCGGCCGGTTCCGGCGTATCGCGATGCACGCCGTGCCCCGCCTCATCGAACACCACAAGCTCGCCAACCCCAGCGGGCAAGGCCGCTAGGATCGCTCGCGAGCAGGCGAGCGGCGTGATCGGGTCCAGCGCTCCGGCGAGAACCAAAGTGGGGCATTTGACGCCAGCCAGACCGGGACGAAGATCCATCAGGCGCTGCTCGCCGAGAATGAAATGGAACATCACCTCGGTGCGCATGATGGCGCGGCTCCGGCCCTCGTCGGACAGGGCGGCGCCAGGGTTATAGAGCGGCATGCAGACCCGCATGTAGTCCGTGGCCGCTTCGGCGCTGGGATCGGTCCAGAACCGGCTGGCGATCCGCCGCGCCTCGGCGCCGCCGAGCGTCTCCATCATCCCGTAGGTCGCCTCCAGGTCCATGTTCGCGGCTGTGGAAGCGAGGATCAGTTTCGACGGACCATCGGGGTGGCGCGCGGCGTAGGACATCGCCACCATGCCGCCGAAGGAAAGGCCGTAGACCACCGGCTTCCTGACGCCGAGCGCCTCGCACAGGGCGTGTACATCGTCGCCCCATTGAGCGAGGGTCCAGGTCTCCGCCTCGCCGCCCGAGCGGCCGTTGCCGCGATGATCGATGTAGATCACCTGGTGCGTATCGGCGAAACGGTCGAAATAGGGCCGCATCAGCGAATGATCGAAACCTGGGCCGCCGTGCATGACCAGCAGGCTGGGTCGCTCGACCATGGCGCCGCCAACAGGCGACAGCTTGGGGCCGACCGTGTCGAAGAAGATCGACGCGCCGTTGATCTCAATGTGCATCGGTCGCCCTCTCCCTATCCGACCGAGATCCGGCGGTGCGCGGTCTCTCGCGTCAGCACCGAGGCCACCAGGCCAATGGCCGTGAAGCCCATCATGTACCAGGCCGGCGACAAGGGGTCGCCGGTGAATTCGATCAGCGACGCGATGATCGGCTGGGTGCTGCCGCCGAACACCGCCACCGCCGTGGCGTAGACCGCGCCCATGCCCAGCACCCGGACCTCCTTGCGCAAGGATTCGCTGATCGAGACGAATACCGCCGCCGTGCTGAGCGCGCTGGTGAAGGTGATCACCGCGGTGGCTCCGAGCAGGGTGACGGCGTCATGATTGCGGACCAGCAGAACGAAAGCTGGCCAGGTGACCAGCAGAAACACCACCCGGGGCCAGATCATCAGCGCCCGCCGCCCTAGGCGGTCGGAGAGAACGCCGCCGATCAGGCCACCGACCAGACCGCAAGCCCCACTTGTCACCGTCGCCCCAAGTGAGACATCGGCGGGCATGTGCAGGGTCTTGAAGGCGTAGGTGGTCATATAAGCGAAAACATAGGTCGAGACCGTGGAGGCGGCGATCAGCGCCATGCCCCGCAACAGCACCGGGGCGCTGGCCAGCAGGGTGGCGGAATCGGGATGGACGTGGCTGTGGGCTTCGGGGCGATGCAGGGTCTCGGGCAGGTTGCGCCGTAGCATCAGGCCGAAGGGCAGTACGACGGTTCCCAGCAGAAACGCCACCCGCCAGCCCCATAGGTCCAGGCTTTCGGCTCCAGCCGTGGCCGCCAGGGTGACTCCCACCAGGCCCCCGGTTATGTTGGCCAGGTTCTGGCTACCGCCCTGCCAGGCGCCATACAGGCCGCGTTTGGCCGGCGGCGCCGCCTCCACCAGAAAGGCAGTCGTGGGCCCTACCTCGCCACCCAGCGCGAAGCCCTGGCAAAGCCGCCAGAACAGCACAAGAATCGGCGCGGCCGGGCCGATGGCGGCATAGGAGGGGGTCAGGGCCAGGCCAAGGATCGAAACCCCCATCAGCGCGAAGCTGAACATCATCGCCGGGCGCCGGCCGTGTTTGTCGGCCCAGCGTCCAATCACCACGGCGCCGATCGGCCGCAGCAGGAACCCGACACCGAACGTCGCCAGGGTCAGGATCAGGCTGAGAAATGGAGTCTTGCTCGGAAAGAAGTTGTGGGCGATCTGCGAGGCAAAGGTGGCGTAGACGGTGAAATCGTAGAATTCCAGCGCGTTGCCGGCCACGGCGGCGGCGACTTGTCGCTTGGTGATGGGCGGGAATTCAGGCCCATCGGCGAATTCCAGGGGCAGGGCGATGTCGCTCATGGTGGGGCTGTCCTGGGATCAGGCGAAGGTGGTGGCGAGGCCCGAAGGCGCGAGGCCCCTGTAGATCGCCACCGGGGGGGTCAGCCAGACCGGCAGCACCAGCGCCGACACACAGGCCGACAACACGATCTGCACGAATCGCAACGGGGTGAAATAGCTCGACAGAGACATCAGGTCGGCCCGGGCGACAGAACCGCCAGGATCGCCACCGCCAAGCAGAGCGCTGATGGCGCCGATGAACAGCGAGCTCAGAAGTTCAACCACTACAATCAGCACCAGAGCCAGCCCATAGGTCGCGCAGAGCGGCAAGAACCGGCCCCGCGTCAGGGCCCAGGAGCCAAACAGATCGATCCGGCCGACCTCGAAGGTAAGCGCCGACGCCAGTGACAGCCGCACCCACAGAAACGACATTCCACCCAATACGCCGACGACGCCGACACCCATGGCCAAGGGCGCGGCCGGATTCGCGGCCACGGCGACAAAGCCCAGGAGGAGGCCGAACACGAGGGCAAGGCCGACATAGACAGCGGCGAACACCACAAAGGTCAACAAGCCCAGACCAAGCTGACGCATTTCGTCGGCGCCCGCGCGCAAGAACCCCACATGTTGGTCGGACGGATTGAAAACGGCTCGGTTCATCGCCGCGCCGAAAAAAGCGTTGGAAACCTGCGTGGCCGCCAAAAGCACGGCGCAGACAGGCCCCAGGCGGCCGAAGGTGGCCAGAATCAATGCCGGATCCTTGGTCGGATTGGCGCCCAGCGCCACCATGTCGGCAAGTTGGGGTCCGGCCATACCCACGGCCGTGACGCTCAACAGCAGCGACACCGACACCATGAACACCACCCATACCCCCAAAGCCGCGGGGTGCTCCCGCACCACGCGAAACCCGGTCAGGGCCGCGGCCTGAATCGAGAATTCGGCCATCCATGATCCTCTTGAGACCAGCCGCCCATCCCGCGTCCAGGTTGCTGTTACTCCCAGAAAACCCTGTGTGGGGCCAGCATAGTTTTCTCCCCGAAATTTGCGGACCGCACGACGTCATGCGTCGCCGCATAGCCACTCTGCGCCGCGCGCCCTTTCAGCCCCCTGTGTCCTGTCGGTATGTTCACTTGTCACGGACCGGAAGGTTGACGACAGTCGATCCCAGCGTCCGGTCCGCCCGCGCCGAAGGGAACTCCACACCTTGAACCAACAGACCCTGATCGCGCCGCCCATCACCTTGTCGCTTGCGCGCTGTCTCACTTTTTCGCTGGCCAACCTGCCCATCGCGGCCCTGAGCATCGCCGTCTTCGTCTATCTGCCTCCCTATTTCGCCGGCCACCTGGGTGTCGGCATGGCCATGGTCGGGGCTGTGTGGATGGGAGTCCGACTGCTGGATATACCCATCGATGTCCTGCTCGCCGTGTTCATGGACCGCACCCGCACCCGGATCGGCCGCTATCGCTTCTGGATGATTGTCGGCGCCCCCATCCTCATGCTGGCGCTCTACAAGCTGTTCATGGCGCCGCCCAGGTTCGCCGCCGCCTATCTGATTACCTGGCTGCTGGTGATGTATCTGGGAAACTCCATCCTCTATCTTTCGATGTCGGCCTGGGGCGCGACCCTGGCGACCCAGTACCATGACCGCTCGCGCCTGTTCGGCCTGATTACGGCCGTGGGCGTCGGGGGTGCGCTGATGGTCTTGCTGATCCCAATTCTGGGCCAATCGTTCGGCCGCTCCGATGCTCAAAGCGTCCAGGCGATGGGCTGGTTTCTGGTCGGATTGATCCCGGTCACGGTCGGTCTGGCCGCGTCGCGCACGCCCGAGCGCACGGTCAGGGATACCGGCGGCCCAAAATTCGTCATCACCGACTATGTTCAGGTGCTGGTGAAACCGGATCTGCTTCGGCTGTTCCTCGCCCAGATGGCGCTAACCCTGGGACCAGGTTGGATGAGCGCGCTCTATCTGTTCTTCTTCACCGACGCTTGGCGCTTCACGGTGCAAGAGGCGTCGGTCCTCCTGGCGGTCTACATACTGGCCGGCATACCTGGCGCGCTCGGCACCGCGGCCCTGGCCCGGTGGATCGGCAAACACCGCACCTTGATGGTGACGACCACGGCCTTTTCGCTCGGCCTGTTCTCGATCTTCGTGACGCCCAAGGGCAATCTCCTCGCCGCCTTGCCGACAATGCTCTGGGCCGGCGCCATGGCCTCGGGTTTCGGCCTGATGATCCAGGCCATGCTGGCCGATGTCGGCGACGAGGTTCGCCTGAACCAGGGCAAGCAGCGCATCAGCCTGCTCTACGCGGTCAACGCCCTGGCCTCGAAGATCGCCGCCGCATTCTCCATCGGCCTGACCTTTCCGCTGCTCGCGCGGCTGGGCTACAATCCCGCCGAACATGCGGTGAACAGTCCGGCGGCGATCCACAACCTCACCATCGCCTTCATTGCCGGACCGATCGCCTTCGTGATGCTGGGCGGGATCTGCATGATCGGCTGGCGCCTGGACGCCCGGCGGCAGGGCGAAATTCGCCAGGCTCTGGACGCGCGCGACGCGGCGCTTGAGATCGGCTGAGACCCTTCGCCAGCAAAGGCGACAGGCACGGAATTTGGGGAGAGAACCATGATTGATCTGCAATCAATTCTAGCGGAGGGCGTCGCCGCCGGACACGCGCCCGGCTTTTCGGCCGCGGTGATCACCCGGAATGGCGAGCGCCTAACCGCCGCCGCGGGCGCGCGGGGCGTCGGCGATCCCTCTCCCGTCACGGACGACACCCTGTTCTGGATAGCTTCCTGCACCAAGGCGATCACCAGCGTCGCGGCGTTGCAATTGGTGGAGCGTGGCCTCCTCTCTCTTGACACGCCAGTGGGCGATATCCTGCCCAACCTGGCGTCGCCACGGGTCCTGACCGGTTTCAGCGACACTGGCCTGCCGATCCTGCGCCCGGCGACGGCGCCGATCACGCTCCGCCGGCTCCTCACCCATACATCGGGCCTCGGATATGATTTCGCCTGCGAGGATCTGGCGAAGTACCTTTCCGCGACGGGCGAAAGCCTGATGGGAGCGACGGATCCGGACATCCCCCTGATGTTCGAACCCGGCGCGGCCTGGCTCTATGGCATCGGCATCGATTGGGCCGGCCGCCTGGTGGAAGCGGCCAGCGGCCAGACCTTGGACGCCTATTTCGCCGAACACATCTTCGCGCCCCTGAGCATGACCGACACCGCCTTCTTTCCCAACGCCCACCAGCAATCGCGCCAGGCCACGGTCCATCAGAAATTGCCGGATGGAAGCTTCGCCGCGATCCCCTTCGGCATGCCGGGTGAACCGCACTTCATGATGGGCGGGGGCGGACTGTATTCCACGGCCGCCGACTACCTGAAGTTCCTGGGCGCCATCGTCGCGGGCGGAGCGCCGCTGCTGACGGCCGAGACCTTCGCCATGATGATGACCAATCAGGTGGGCGATTTCGACGCCGGAGCGCTGAAAACCAATCAGCCGACCCTGAGCCTGGACTTCGAGCCGCTGCCTGGGATGACAAAACGCTGGGGTCTGGCGGGACTGCTCAACAGCGATCCCGTGCCCGAAGGCCGCGCGGCCGGAAGCCTCGCCTGGGCGGGGCTGGCCAATTGCTATTACTGGGCCGACCCGGTGGCGGGGGCCGCCGGAATCGTCCTGGCGCAGTTGTTTCCGTTCGGTGATCCTGGAGTCCTGACAACCTTCGAGGCGGTCGAGCAAGCGGTCTATATGTGATCGGCCAGTAGGAATTTTTCGACCGGTCGCCACTGATCCCTTTGCCGCGCGTTGACACAGGCAATCATCCGCATAGGTGTGCGGCGCAGCATTTCCACGGTGGTCGGCGGAGATTTCCATGGCGGACTCAAGGGCGTGCGCGAAGGACAGTCAGGCCAGGCGGGTTCTGGTTCTCCAGGGCGGCGGCGCGTTGGGATCTTACCAGGCTGGGGTCTATGAGGGCCTCGTCGAGCAGGACGCCCGGCCACAATGGGTGGCGGGCATCTCCATCGGCGCGATCAATGCCGCCCTGATCGCCGGCAATGCGCCCAACCGTCAGGTCGATCGCCTGAGGGAATTCTGGAAACTGGTTTCCGATGGCCCACAGGCCCCGACCTGGGGTGTGTCAGGCAGCACGCGCGGGATGGTCAGCCAGTTCAACGCGGCCGGCGCCCTGGTGTTCGGGGTGGCGGGCTTCTTCAAGCCCCGATTTCCTCCACCCCAACTGCAACCCCCCGGCGGTCTGGCGGCATTAAGCTACTATGACACCGCGCCGCTGAAGGCGACGCTGGAGCGGCTGGTGAATTTCGACCGGATCAACGCCAGGGAAACCCGGTTCAGTGTCGGCGCCGTCAATATCCGCACGGGCAATTTCGCCTATTTCGACAACCACCGTCATGTAATCAGGGCGGAGCACATCATGGCGTCGGGAGCCCTGCCCCCTGGGCTACCGCCGATCGAAATCGACGGTGAGCATTATTGGGATGGCGGGCTGGTCTCGAACACGCCACTCGAATATGTGCTGGAAGACAAGACGCGCGACGATCTGCTGATCTTTCAGGTGGACTTGTTCCCCGCCCGAGGTCCGATGCCCCGGACCCTCGACGAGGCGGCGGAACGCGAGATG
>JANYFU010000386.1 GCA_025359665.1 Caulobacteraceae bacterium | reverse complement strand
GCTGGTGTTCACCTTCGCGGTGAAGGCGCCGATGGCGCGCCGAGGCCCCGGCGTGATGGCCGCGCCATTGGCGGTGGTGTCGATCGCGCTGTGGCTGACGGTGGCGGTGGCGGGGCGATGGATCGGGTTTTCATAATCCATTCCGGGGGCCGGATGGCGGGCGGATCATCTACCATTTGCGAATTGACGGGAGATATGCGGGCGACCGCGGGGAGCCTCGCGGGAGGCGGACGGGCGTTACGTGGGCGATCACGGGGCGTTTTGTGGCGCTGAATGGGAGTCGGCGGGGCGCTTGAGGGGCGCTTTTGGGCGACCAGTGGGAGCGCGGTCGGCCTCGGTTCACGATTATTTAGTTGAAATTATTTAGTATTTTCCGACCTGCCGCTGCTTTGGGTGCAATCGCAGGGCGGACTGCCGCCTCCCACGCATCAGGCGCGCGGGAGGCGTTCAGGAGCAGGACGCCGGTCAGTGCGGCGCCCGGTTCACAATGTGAAAGACCGACTTACATTTGCAATATGATATTTTCCTGACCTTGTCAACGGAATTTCCGGGGCCGCCCCATCCGCGTTTCGAGCGCTCTTATGCCAAACGTGGGCAACCGCGTCGAAGTCATCCTCGCTTGCTACGCGGCATTGAAGCCCGTCATCCGTGTCGATGGTCACGAGGCGCCTGGTTCGCCGCGAGTCGAGCGTGCAAACGGGCGGCGAGCGCCGTGCCGGATGTGGAGTATGGTAACCAGGCTTCGTCGCTCATCAATCCGAAATATCACGCGGTAGACGTTCCGATCGTGACCGTGAAGCAGATGCCGAAGCTTGGAGTCTTCAGGCGTCGGCGCGCAGCGGCTGGGATTTTCGTCAAGGCTGAGAATCGCGGCCTCGAGGGCGTTGAACCAAGCGCGCGCCTGATGGGCTTCGACAGCGTCTATCTGCAAAAATAGGCGATCAAGATCCCGGATCGTCCGACGCGTCAGCTCAACGCGGTATGTCATGCCGGGCGCGCATCTCGTCGAAAACCTCGCCGGCGGGTCGCACGCGGCCGGCTTCCTGATCTTCGAGTCCCTGGCGGAAGCCCTCCATCGCCTCGGCCGCGGCCGCGATGTCCAGCAGTCGCTGATAGGCTTCCGCGTCTTGCAAAACCGCCGCCGCCTTGCCATTCACCGTCAGGACCAGCGGGCGCTTGGTCGCCTTGATATGCGCCATGAATTCCGCCGAGTGATTGCGGAACGTGGTCATGGGCTGAATGTCCTTGGTGATGTCCATGCCGGGAACGCTCCGTGAGATTACCTTATTAGGTATCACAGACGGAGAAAGCATAAATGGGCGCCGTACTTCTCGCTCAATCTCCAAACCGCCTATGAACGGGCGGTCCCCCTCTGGTGCTTGAAAAGGTGACACCCATGCCCACAGCGGCTTGACCCGGAGTCGCGGGCCAGAAGCCGGTTTGTGGCCCTGGGTGCCCCGGTCCGGACCCCTGCCCTAAAGGCCGGCAGCCGCCAGCGAGGCTCTCAGCCGGGGGGCGGCGAAATCGAGGAAGGCTCTCAGTTTGAGCGGCGCCAGGGATTGGCTGGCGTAGACCAGATGGACCGGAAGCGGCTCGGGTTCGAACGCGCGAAGGATCAGCCGCAATGTCCCGGCCGAAACCGCGGAGGCGACCTGATAGGACAACACGCGGGTGATCCCCGCCGAGCCGATCGCGGCCGCAATCGCGGCGTCGGCTGAATTGACAGTTAAGCGCGGCCGAATTGGAACGGCGATAGCCTGACGGTCGTGGCCAAAGGACCAAGTATTGTTGGAATAGAGTCCTTCGAACATCACACAGTCGTGGTCGACAAGTTCCCCCGGTGATCGCGGCACGCCACGCGACTCCAGATAGTCAGGGCTGGCGCAGGTGACCCAGCCTATCGAACCGAGGCGCGTCGCCACCATGCTGCTATCGGCCAACAGGCCGATGCGGATGGCCACATCGACGTGATCATCGATCAGGTTGATCACATGGTCGGCCAGCAGGAGACGGGCGCTTATTTCGGGATAGACCCGCAAGAATTCCCGAATGATCGGCTCGACATGTAGTCGCCCGAACACCAACGAGGCGGCGATGGTCAGATGACCACGCGGCGCGCGGTATTCGCCCGTGGCGGCGCGTTCGGCCTCTTCGACCTCGTCCAGAATACGCCGGCTGGCCGCGACGTAGGCGCGGCCAGCCTCGGTGAGCATCAGCCGGCGGCTGGTTCGGACAACGAGTTGGGTGCGAAGCTGGGCTTCCAGGTCGGAAACCTTGCGGCTGACCGTCGCCAGCGGCATGCCCAGTTTACGGGAGGCGGCTGAAAGGCTGCCGCCATCGACGGCCGCGATCAGCGTCGCCATGGCGTCAAACCGGTCCATCCAGGCTCCCGAAAAATGGAAGGAAGAATACCGAAAATACCGAATACCGACCCAACATGGAAGCTTCTAAATCCTCGTCACCGGCCAAGGAGGCCTCACCCGCAAGACAAGGAACCGCATCATGTCCCGTATTCCCACTCCCGCCATGGTCGCCGACGCCCCCGAGAAATCACAGCCGCTGCTCAGCGCCGTCAACAAGCAACTCGGCATCGTGCCGAACATGTTCCGGTTGATCTCGACCAGCCCCCAAGCCCTGGAAGGCTATCTCGCTATGTCCGGCGCACTCGGCAAGGGCGCGCTTCCCGCCGCCACCCGCGAGAGGATCGCCCTGGCGGTCGCCGAGGTGAACGGCTGCGACTACTGCCTGTCGGCCCACACCTATCTGGGCAGGAACCTCGCCAGGCTGGATGACGCCGAGATCACCGCCAACAGAAGCGGAGCCTCGAACGATCCCAAGGCGGACGCCGCCGTGCGGTTCGCCGCCAAGGTGGCCCGCGTCCGCGGCCATGTCGGAGAAGCCGATCTCTCGGCCGTCAAGCTTGCCGGCTACTCCGACGCGCAAGTGATCGAAATCGTCCAGCACGTCGCGCTCAACACCTGGACCAACTACTTCAACGAGGTCTTCAAGACCGACATCGACTTTCCGGTCGTCGAGCACCGCAAGGCCGCCTGACGGTTCCCATCACCTGGTATTGGAGAGGACGACCATGGATTCCCCCTCGAGCGACATCGCCTTTACAAACAGCGTGAAGGAAATTCAGAACTCGAGGGGCTCTCGCGGCGCCTATGCCAAGCTGGAGGCCCGCGGCGGTTTCCGAACCGCGATAGACGATGACCTGACCGATTTCCTGGCTCAGGTGGACACGGCCTATCTCGCCACCGCCAACGTGGCCGGACAGCCCTACGCCCAGCATCGTGGCGGCCCGAAAGGTTTCATCCGGGTCGTCAATGACCACACGATCGGCTTCGTCGATTTCGCCGGCAACAGGCAGTATATCTCGACCGGCAACCTCGCGGAGAACGAGAAAGCCTTCCTATTCCTGATGGACTATGCGCACCGGCGCCGCATCAAGCTTTGGGGCCGGGCGCGCGTTGTGGAGGGGGATGAAGGCCTGACCGGCCACCTCGCGCCCGAGGGATATCGCGCCCGCCCTGAACAGGTGATCCTGTTCGAGATCGAGGCCTGGGACGTCAACTGCCCTCAGCATATTCCGCAAAAATTCGACGCCGCGGACGTCGCCGCGGCGATCGGGGAACGTGACGAGAAAATCGCGGCGCTCGAAGCCGAGAACGCCGAACTGAAAATACGGCTTGAAACTGAAAGGAAACCAGGATGAGCCGCCCGCCGCTGCCTCCCTTTACCGACGGGACCGCCGCGCAAAAGGTCCGGCTCGCCGAGGACGCCTGGAACAGCCGGGACCCGGAGCGGGTGGCGCGGGCCTACACGCCCCGCAGCCAGTGGCGAAATCGAGCTGAGTTCATCGACGGGCGCGAGGCGATCAAGGCGTTCCTGACCCGCAAGTGGAACCGCGAACTCGATTACCGCCTGATCAAGGAGCTGTGGACCCACGCTGGCGCGCGCATCGCCGCGCGGTTCGCCTATGAGTACCACGACGACAGCGGTCAATGGTTCCGCGCCTACGGCAATGAAAACTGGCAATTCGACGCCGACGGCCTGATGGAGCGCCGCATCGCCAGCATCAACGAGCATCCCATCACCGAGGCCGACCG
>JANYFU010000378.1 GCA_025359665.1 Caulobacteraceae bacterium | reverse complement strand
CACCGGCGTGCTGGAAGGCCTTGGACATACGGTCGTCGGCCTCACCATTGGCGACACCGGCGTCAACACCGCCGATGCTATCGGCCTGGTCGGCACGAACGTTGGGACGGTGCGGGACATCGGTGTCCTCAGTGGCGCGGTGAGCGGTGGCGAATTCACCGGATCACTGGTCGGGTTCAACAGTGGTTCGATCGTCCAGGCCTACGCCTCGGTCGCGGTGAGCAACGCCCAGAACAATGGCGGCGCCGGCGGGCTGGTGGGCTCGAACTCAGGCGCGATCAGCCAGTCCTACGCCACTGGACCGGTGACCGGCCTGCAGAACGCCGACACTGGCGGATTGGTGGGATTAAATGCGGGCACGGGCACGATCACCCAGGTCTACGCCACCGGCGCGACCAACGGCGGCCAGTTCGCCGGCGGGCTGGTGGGCCTCAACATGGGCGCCGTGGCCGAGGCCTACGCCACGGGCGCGGTAAGCGGCGCCACGGCCTTTGCCGGCGGTTTGATCGGAAACCAGTTTACGACCGGCACGGTCGCGTCATCCGCCTTTGACACCCTGACAACGGGGCAGAGCGCTGGCATCGGCGTGGATCAAAACAGCCAACAGGGCAATGTCGCGGCCCTGACCACCGCCCAGTTGCAGGGCGCGTTGCCGAGTGGCTTCGACACCGCCGCCTGGGCTACTGGCGCCGGCCTCTATCCGTTTCTGACGGCCGCCCACCCCAATGGTGTCCAGGCGGTGTCCGGCATCGCTTATACGGATACTGGCCTGAACCCCCTGGCCTCGGGCGCCAAAGGGGCGGTTCCCGTGACCCTGACGGTTAACGGCGTCGCCCAGGGGGCTGTCACCACCGGCGCCAACGGCTACTATTATTTCGCTCTGCCCAACGGGACCGTGGGCGGCGTCACGCCCTCACTTCTGCTGACCACGGTCGCGGCCAATGCCGCCACCAACGCCGAGAATGCGGCCCACCTGACGACGGCGACCGGCACGATTGGCGGGCTGGACCTGTATCCCAGCGACCTGTTGTTCACGACCGCGTCCACCACCTACTCCGGCTCGGGTTTCGCCGCCGCCGCGACCCAGGCGCTTGGCTTCGCGACAACACCGGCTTTCGTCGCGGGGCTCACCGACTTTATTCAGGCCACCGGCGCCAGCTTCACCATCGACACACCGATTTCTCAGGCCAACGGATTCCTGGTCCAAACCACGGCGACCGCCGCGCCGATCACCGTCGCCAACTCCATAACCCTGACTGGCGCCAGCTTTCTGATATTCAGCGCCGACGGCGATCTGAACATCAACGCCGATCTGAGCAGCGCCGCGGGAACCGTCAACCTGGGGGCTGGCGGCGCTGTCAATCAGGCCGCGGCGACCGTGATCACCGCCGGAACCCTTCAGGGGGCGTCCGGGGGCGGCGCCGCCATCATCGGTCAGAACCTGATCGACAAGCTGGGGTCCTTCATCAACACGGGGGTCGGCGACTTCGTTCTCGTCGACGCCAAGACGTCGGGCTTGACGGTTACGGGCGCCGTCGACGCGGGGACCAAGAACAGTCTGCGCCTGCAGACCACCAAAGGCGCCCTGACCCTGGGCGCGGACCTGACCGCCGCTGGCGGCGTGGTCAACCTCGTGGCCTCCGGCCTGATCAACCAGACGGCCGGGGCGATAACCGCCGCCAGCCTGACCGGCTCCTCGGTGGGCGGCGCGCAACTGGCCGGCGACAATCAGATCGGCGCCCTCGACGCCTTCAGCAGCAGTGGCGATTTCGTTCTCAAAAATACTCTGGCGGCCGGGCTTTCGGTGATTGGAAACGTCGACGCCGGCGCCGGCAACCTGACCCTTAGCGCCGCCGCGCCGCTTGGCGCGCCGCTGACTCTCGGCGCCAGCCTCACCACTGACGCCAGCCATACCGTCAGCCTGTTTTCGACCGGCGTGATCAACCAGACATCGGGTGTGATAACGACGGCGGCGCTGACTGGATCCTCGGTGGGGGGGGCGACGCTCACCAAAAGCAATGATTTTGGTTTGCTGGAGCTCTTCACCAACACAGGTAAGGGCGATATTGCGATCGTCGACGTCGGCGCCGGGGGGCTGAACCTCACCGATACGGTGGACGCCGGGTCGGGCAACACCCTCACTCTAACCACCACGACGGGTCCCATGACCCTGGGCGCTGATTTGACCGCGAAGGGTGGCGCGGTGAACCTGTCGTCGGCGGGGACGACCAGCCAGACCTCGGGCGTGATCACCGCCAAAACCCTGACCAGCGCCTCGAAGGGATCGGCGAGCCTCACCGGGCTCAACCAGGTCGGCGCCCTCAACAGTTTCACCAATGGCGGGTCTGGAGACCTCGCCTTCACCGACGCGCTGGCCACCGGCCTGACCCTCGGAATCGATCTCAACGCCGGGGCGGGAAACATCGTCCTGATCTCCATGGCCGCCGCGCCCCTGATCATCAACGCCAATCTGACCACCGACGCCGCCCACGGCGCCAGTCTGATCTCGGGCGGAACGCTCAGCCAGACCGGAGGATTGATCACCTCGGGGTCCCTCGGCGGCGGCTCCGTGGGCGCGGCCAGTCTGAGCCAGAATAATCTGATCGACACTCTTGGGGACTTCGCCAACACCGGCTCTGGCGGCTTCACTCTGGTCGACGCCAAAGTGACTGGTCTGACCGTGACCGGCGCCGTGGATGTCGGCGCCGCCGGGACCGTGAACCTGACCTCCTCGGCGACCCTGTCGGAAAGCGCCGCCGGATCGATTCGCGCCGCGACGGTCAACGCCGTCGCGACGGGCGCCAACACTCTCACGGGGGCCAACAAGGTCAACAGCCTGGGCGTCTTCACCAATGGCGGGTCGGGCGATCTGGCCTTCACCAACGCCAAGGACCTGACGGTGACGACCGACCTGAACAGCGGGACGGGCGATATCGTCCTGAAGACAACTCAGGGAGCCTCCCTCACCCTCACGACCAACCTCACCACCGACTCAAAGCATCAGGTTTCCCTGCTGTCATCGGGGGTTATCAGCCAAAGCGCCGGGGTGATCACAACCTCAACCCTTATGGGGACTTCGGCCGGTGGGGCTACGCTTACCGACGCCAATCTGTTCGCCACGCTGGCCGGCTTCAAGGACACTTCGAATGGCAATGTGACGGTGGCGGACAGCCAGGACCTGGCGGTTGCGGGCGTGGTGGATATCGGATCGGGAACCCTGACCCTGGCCTCGACCGGGGTGATCGCGGCGGACACCGCGACGATCACGGCGGGGACTTTGTCGGGTTC
The DNA here is from genome assembly GCA_025359665.1 of Caulobacteraceae bacterium. Taxonomy (GTDB): domain Bacteria; phylum Pseudomonadota; class Alphaproteobacteria; order Caulobacterales; family Caulobacteraceae; genus Acaudatibacter. The sequence goes on along the minus strand of JANYFU010000378.1, from coordinate 360 downwards.
ATCGAAGGGCGGGGCGTCGTTCACCAACAAGGCCAACGCGATCAGCGGGTTTGGCGCCTATACCGACACTGCCGGGGCGGTAGCGTTGACCGACGGCGCGACGGCGTTGACCGTGACCGGAGTGATCAACAACTCCGGCCAGGCTCTGACCATAACTGGCGGCTCGACGGTCGCCGAGGCGGCGGGTGGTGTGCTTAGGGCTTCGACCCTGACCGTGGCGTCGGTAGGCGGCATGACTTTGGCGGGCGCCAACCGGGTCGATACGGTTACGTCGCTGGTCAATACTGGGGCCGGCGGGATCTCGTTCAACGACAATCAGGCTGTCACGATCGACGGCGGCAGCGTCAGCCAGGGCAACGG
>JANYFU010000375.1 GCA_025359665.1 Caulobacteraceae bacterium | reverse complement strand
CACGCCACCGCCGACCAGGTGCTGATGTTCCAGGCCATGCCGCTGGCTCCGCGCCAGTCGGTGGTGACCGCGAAGTGGCTGGTGCACAAGGACGCGGTGGAGGGCGTCGATTATAGCCTCGACCACCTGACCGAACTGTGGACCCGCACCAATCTCCAGGACCGCGAACTGGTCGAGAACAACCAGGCCGGGGTCAATTCGCCAGGCTATCGGCCAGGCCCCTATTCCCCCGACGCCGAGGCCCTGGCGATCCGGTTCGTCGATTGGTATTGCGCCACGGCGCGGGACTATCTCGACGGCCAGGGCATCGGTCGGACGGCGCCAATACAAGGACTGCGCGGTGTCGGCTGACTATCCGGGCCACGGCCTGCACCCAGACACCCTGGCGGTCGGCCAAGGCTACGACCCCGCCGACGCCTGGGGCGCGGCCAAGCCGCCGATCGTGCTGACCTCGACCTTCGTCTATCCCAGCGCCCAGGCCGCCAAGGACTTCCACCGCGCTTTCTTCGACGGCGCGACAGAAGGCGAGCAAGGTGGGCCGATCCCCGATGGGTTCATCTATTCGCGCCTCGGCCACCCGAACCTGTCGATGGTCGAAGCGCGGATGTCCGCCCTCGACCGGGCCGAGGATACGGCTGGCTTCAACAGCGGCATGTCGGCGATATCCACCCTGGCCCTGGCCTTCCTGCGGCCCGGCGACAGCATGATCTACAGCCGGCCGATCTATTCCGGCTCCGACAACCTGCTGAATACGGTATTGGCCCCCAATTTTGGGGTTCATGTCGAGGGAGTGATCGACGCTTGCGACGAGATCGCCGTCCGCGCCGCCGCCGAGGCCGCCCTTGCCAGGGGTCCGATCGCCCTGTTCATGATGGAAAGTCCGGCCAACCCCACCGCCGCCATCGTCGATATCGCCCTGGTCCGCCGGATCGCCGACGAGATCGGCGCGCGGCAAGGCAAGCGGCCGCTGGTCTCGGTCGATAACACCTTCCTTGGGCCGCTGCTGCAGAACCCTCTGGAGCACGGCGCCGACCTGACGGTGACCTCTCTGACCAAATACTGCGGGGGCCACAGCGACCTGTTGGCCGGCTCGATCAGCGGCTCGGCGGAACTGATCGGGCGGATCAAGGCGTTGCGAATGATCCTGGGCAATCACATGGAGCCTTTCACCGCCTGGCTGATGCTGCGCTCGATGGAGAGCCTGGCCGTGCGGACCCAGCGTGCCTGCACCAACGCCCTGACCGTCGCGACCTTCCTAAGGGCGCATCCCAAGGTCGCCCGGGTTACCTATCTGGGCTTTCTCGCGGAGGACTCCGCCGCCCGCGCGGTTTATGAACGCCAGTGCGGCGGGGCGGGCTCGACCTTCTCCTTCGCCCTGCACGGCGGCGAGGCCGAGGCGTTCCGCTTTCTCGACCAGCTGAAGATCCTCAAGCTGGCGGTCAGCCTGGGCGGGTCGGAGACCCTGATCTGCCACCCGGCCACCACCACCCACTACAACATCCCGCGTGAGCGGCGGGAGGCCAGCGGCATCACCGACGGCACGATGCGCCTGTCGGTCGGGCTCGAGCACCCGGACGACCTGATAGCCGAAATGACCCGCGGCCTGGAGGCAGTGTGACAACCATGACCCAGCGTGGCTTCGATCCAAAGGCCCAGGCGGGCAAGGTCCCGGCCCCCGAGCGCCGGGTCGAGGTGCTGGTGATCGGTGCGGGGCCGGCCGGCGTCGCCGCGGCCCTTGAGGCCCGGGCGGGGGGCGCCGAAGTGCTGCTGATCGACGAGAACCCGGTCTCCTTCGGCCTGATGGGCCTGGACGTCCCGCTCTACTACGGCGGACGCTACACTGGCGCCATCCAGGCCAAGGCGCGGATGATGGAACAGGTGTTCGCCGCCAATCCGGCCCTGGAAACCGCCTTCGAGGCCGGGGTGGAGATCGAGCTTGGCGTCTATTGCTGGGGCGCCTGGGTTCCCGGCTACGGCCTCGCGTCCCTGCCCGAGCCCTTGGCTGGGCTCGCCGACGAAGAGCGTTCCTGGATGGTCGGCTTCCAGCGCCTGGTCATCGCCACCGGCGCGCGCGATGTGGCGTTCTCGTTCAAGGGCTGGGACCAGCCGGG
>JANYFU010000369.1 GCA_025359665.1 Caulobacteraceae bacterium | reverse complement strand
CCGCAGGCCGCCAGAATATCCCTCCCCCTGGGGGTGCGGATAGGCGAGGCGTAGCCTGCGGCGTTGACGATGTCGGCGAAGGCGTGGATGCGGTTGCCGCTGGAGCACTCATAGGGGCTGCCCGGCCAGGGGTTGAACGGGATCAGGTTGATCTTGGCCGGAATGCCGGCCAGCAGCTTGACCAGCGCCCGGGCCTCGGCCGGGCTGTCGTTGACGCCCTTCAGCATCACATATTCGAAGGTCACCCGCTTGGCGTTGGAGAGACCGGGATAGGCGCGGATGGCCGCCAGCAATTCGGCGATCGGATAGGCCTTGTTGATCGGCACCAGCACATCGCGCAACTCGTCGGTGACCGCGTGCAGGGAGATGGCCAGCATGGCGCCGGTCCGCATCCCCAGTTCGTTCAGCTTCGGAACTACGCCCGAAGTGGAAACCGTGACCCGGCGACGCGAGATGGCGATGCCCTGGTCATCGGAAAAGATGTCCAGCGCCGTAGCCACGCCGTCCAGGTTGTAGAGCGGCTCGCCCATGCCCATGAACACGACGTTGGTCAGCCGCCGCTCACCCGGCCCGGCCCGCCATTCGCCTAGGTCGTCCCGGGCCACCTGCACCTGGGCGACGATTTCGGCGGCGGTCAGGTTGCGGACCAGAGCCTGGGTGCCGGTGTGGCAGAAGGAGCAGTTCAGTGTGCAGCCCACCTGGCTGGAGACGCACAGGGCGCCATTGCCGCCGCCCACATCGGGAATGAACACCGTCTCCGCCTCGACGCCGGGAGCGAAGCGGATCAGCCATTTGATCGTGCCGTCGACGCTCTGCTGGCGTTCGGTGATCTGGGGTCGCGCCAGGGTGAAGCGCTCGGCGAGGGCCGCTCGGGTTTCCTTGGCGATATTGCTCATGCCGTCGAACGAGGTCAGCCCGTGGTGCTGCACCCAGCCCCAGATCTGGCCTGCCCGCATCTTCGCCTGGGCCGGCGTCGCGGCGCCGCTCTCCACCAGAGCCTCTGAAATCTCGGCGCGCGTCAGCCCGCCGAGGTTCAGCGGCGTCGCGGCTGTGGGTTTGGCGCGGGCGAGGTCAAGTGTGACGGTCAAGGATTGAGGTCTTCGGTGAGTTGGCGTTCACCTGACCTATAGCGCGAAAACCGCTTAAGTGTGGAGCGCGTCTTCCGTCGCCTCGATCTCGTCGCGTATCCAGTCATGACCGTTTTTGACCAGCACCCCGTCGATTGCCTCAAGGTGAGCGGCCAGGCGGTCGCGGATTTCCGGGTCGACGTCCGAGCGGGTGGCCATCCATTTGGCGACCAGATGCAGGCCAAACGCACTGTGCAACGCCAGCCGCTCAAGCTGGTTCGAACTAAGCGCCATGATAACGTCTCCTCCTGGCCTGTTCGCCATGCCCGAAGGAGGCGGCCGTGACCGGAGCCATGTCAAATCAACTTGGGCTTACCAGGCGCGCCGCGTGCCAGCGCAGGTGGTCGTCAATGAAACTCTGGATGAACCAGTAGGAGTGATCGTAGCCGGCCTGCCGGCGAAGCGTCAGAGGGATGCCCGCCTGGGTGCAGGAGCCCTCCAACAGTTCGGGCTTCAGCTGGCTCTCCAGAAAATTGTCAGCCTCGCCCTGGTCCACCAGTATGTCCGCCACCCGCGCCCCGTCGTCGATCAGGGCGCAGGCGTCGTAGGCGCGCCAGGCCGCGCGGTCCTCGCCGAGATAGCCGCCGAGGGCCTTTTCGCCCCATGGGCAGTTGATCGGCGAGACGATCGGCGCGAAGGCCGAGACGGCGGCGAAACGGCCGGGGTTGCGCAGGGCGATCGTCAGGGCGCCGTGGCCGCCCATCGAATGGCCCATGATGCCCTGGCGGCCCATATCGGCCGGAAATTGGGCGCCGATCAGGGCCGGCAGTTCGCGCTCGATATAGCTTCGCATGCGAAAATGCGGCGCCCAGGGCGTCTCGGTCGCATCGACATAAAACCCGGCGCCCTGGCCCATGTCGTAGGCTGGATCGTCGGCGACGCCGTCGCCGCGCGGACTGGTATCGGGCGCGATCAGCATCAGACCGAGTTGAGCGGCGGCGGCCTGGGCTCCCGCCTTTACCGTGAAGTTCTCCTCGGTGCTGGTCAGGCCGGCCAGGAACCACACGACCGGATGCGGCCCATCGCCTGGCGGTGTGAACACCGCGAAGCGCATCGGCGTCTCGGTTTCGGCGCTCGCATGCCGATGAAAGCTCTGCACGCCGCCATGGCAGCGTTGGCTGGAAAGGGTCTCGAGGCTCATGCGATCTCACGGGGGATTTTGGTGTCAGGCGCCGGTGGCAAAGTTGGCGGCAGATTGACGAAGTCGATAAAGGCGCGGAGCGGCGGCGGTAAGAGGCGGCGGCCGGAATAGTAGAGGAATGGCCCGGAAAACGGTTGCCACCACTCCCGCAACACGGGCTCCAACGCACCACTTTCGAGGTGCGGGCGTATCCATTCCTCGAACAGATGGATGACGCCGACGCCCGCGACCGCCACATCGACCGAGAGGTCCGTGGCGGCGCCGACTCGCACGATCAGCGGACCCCGCGGTTCAACGCGCACCACCTCGCCCGCGCGTTCGAACTCCCACGGGCTGGTCATCGTACCGCTGGCGAAGCGGCCGAGCAGGCAGGCATGGGCGAGCAGGTCGCGCGGATGTTCCGGGCGGCCATGCCGATCAAGATAGGCCGGCGCCGCGGCGGTGGCGAGCCTCTGGACGCGAGGCCCGATCGGGACCGCGATCATGTCCTGCTCAAGACGTTCGTCATAGCGGATGCCTGCGTCGCAGCCGGACGCCAGCACATCGACGAAGTTGTCGTCGGCGACGATCTCCATCTGGATATCGGGATAGGCGGCCAGGAAGCCGGGCAGGATGGCCGGCAGCACCAATCGGGCGGCGCTGACCGGCACGTTGAGGCGCAGCGTGCCCGCCGGCCTATCACGAAAGCTGTTCACCACGTCGAGCGCCGCCTCAACCTCCCCGAGCGCGGGAGTCAGCCGGTCGATCAACCGGGCGCCCGCCTCTGTTGGCGAGACGCTGCGGGTAGTGCGGTGAAGCAGGCGTACGCCTAGCCCGGTTTCGAGACGACGCACCGCCTCGCTCAAACTCGAAGCGCTGGCGCCGCTGGTGCGGGCGGCGCCGCGGAAGCCGCGTGCGCCCGCTACGGCGAGAAAGGCCTTCAGGTCGCCGAGGTCAGCTTTCATTGTTCGTCGATCCGCACAGCCTGTGCGGATCGTGCCGGATTATCAAGGTGGTCCGCAACGCCTACCTCACGGTCATCAAGGGAGATGGACATGCAAATCATCGATCAGGCTGGTATGTTCGCGCTAGGCGACCGTAGCGTGAATCGGCTCGGCTATGGCGCCATGCAACTCGCCGGCCCCGGCGTGTTCGGACCGCCACGCGACCGGAACGCGGCGCTGGCCGTCCTGAGGGAGGCCGTGGGGGCCGGGATAAATCACATCGACACCAGCGATTTCTACGGACCGCACGTCACCAACCAGATCATCCGCGAGGCGCTGTCGCCCTACCCCGACGATTTGCGGCTGGTCACCAAGATCGGCGCGCGCCGTGGCGATGACGCGTCATGGCTCCCAGCCTATGGCGCGGCGGAACTCGAGCGGGCGGTCGAGGACAACCTGCGAAATCTCGGCCTCGATGTGCTCGACGTCGTCAACCTGCGGATCATGTTCGACGCGCATGGGCTGGCCGAAGGGTCGATCGAGCAACCGCTCACGGCGCTGGCCGGGCTGCGGCAGCGCGGACTCGTCCGTCACATCGGGTTGAGCAACGTGACCGAAACGCAGGTGCGGGAGGCACTTGGCATCTGCAAGATCGCCTGCGTGCAGAACCACTATAATCTCGCCCACCGCGCCGACGACCAACTGATCGATGCGCTTGCCGGGGATGGGATCGCCTATGTCCCGTTCTTTCCCCTCGGCGGCTTCTCGCCGCTGCGGTCGTCGGCGCTGTCGGACGTCGCCGGAGCGTTGGGCGCGACGCCCATGAGGGTCGCGCTCGCCTGGCTGCTGCGGCGGTCGCCCAACATCCTGCTGATCCCGGGAACGTCCTCCGTCGCCCATCTGCGCGAAAATCTGAAAGCAGCCGATCTGGCGCTGGACGCCGACAGCATCCGAACGCTCGACGCGATCGGCTCGAAACATGTCACCGCGTAGGGGGCCGGCCAGTTACCCCGATTGCCAGCATCATTTCCGACCCGGCCGTCCATCCCATGCGCTCATACAGCGGTCGTCCCATCGGCGAGGCGTGCAGAACCGTCAGATCGAGCCCGCGCCGACCGCTTTCCTGGGCCGCCTTCTCCATCAGCGCCCGCCCGACACCCGACCCGCGCAGCCAGGGTTCGACGAAAACGTTGGTGATGTAGCCGCGTTTGTGCTGGCGAGGGTGCCGGGGATGTGGCGGCCAATCGATCTCCATCATCCCCAGCCCGCCGACCGCCGCGCCGGCCGCGTCAATCACTATCCAGCCGAAATAGGTACCGGTGGCGAGATGCGCGGTCAGCCAGACCTCGAAGGCGGCGCTCATCGTCGCCAGCACCTCATCGGGATGGCCGTTGGCGGCGAACATCTCACGGCGGTGACGAACGATCAGCGCCAGGTCGGCCGTCCGTACCGGGCGCAGCGCCAGGCCATGGCCGGCGAGCCGATGGTCGGCATCGAGGATGACGGTGGGATCGATCATGAGAACAGCTCCGTTGCGAGAAATCGCCTCACGGAGCCCCCTCAAGTGACCCCGTCCAAGGCGGCGGGGTCGAGGGACAGATGCGTTGCGTTCAGCGCGCGCGCGGTCCCACGGCCCCGAAGGGTCGGCGGAGGCGGCGGACGGAAACGAACATACGCATGTAAGCCTGACTAAGGCTTTGAGACGGTCGCGGCAATCGCTGATGCTTCGATGGGTCTAAAACACCATCGAGACCATCCGGCCGTCCGGATAGAGCGCCGCCCGCTTCATGCCGGCGGAATTGAAGGGCATGACGATCTCGCCTGTGGTCGTCAGCGCGATCAGGCCGCCTTCGCCGCCCAACACCGCCACTTCGGCCAGGGCGGCGTCGGCCGCCGCGCCCAGGGCTTCGCCGCCGAACCGCATCCGATGGGCCAGCTGAGCGGCGACGGCGGCACGGATGAACATCTCGCCGGCGCCGGTGCAGGACACGGCGACCGTATCGTCGGCCCACACCCCCGCCCCCGGTATCGGGCTGTCCCCGACCCGGCCGGCCAGTTTGCCGAACACCCCGCCGGTGGAAGTTCCGGCCGCCAAGGCCCCGGATCGGTCGAGGGCTAGGCAACCCACGGTTCCCGTGGCCAATTCCGACGGCGCCCTGCCGGCGCCCCGCCCCGCGTGGGTGAACCAGGCCGAGGGGTCTTCGATAGTTTTCAGCCCCTGGCGATGGGCGAAGTCCGCGGCGCCCCGGCCGGCCAGCATCACATGATGCGTGTGTTCCATCACCGCCCGGGCCGCGGTGATTGGCGAGGCGTAGCCCACCAGGGCGGCGACGGCCCCGGCCCGTCGGCTTGGGCCATCCATCAGGCTGGCGTCCAGCTCATAGCGGCCATCGCTGCTCGGCGAAGCGCCGCGCCCGGCCACATAGAGACCCGAGGCCTCCAGCGCGGCGATGGTCTCGACCACCACGTCCAGAGCCGCCCCGCCGGCGACCAGCCGATCACGGCCCGCCTCGATCAGCGCCCGCATGTGGGCGACCTCGCGGGTGTAATCCCCGCCCCGCAACGGGCCGGCGCCGCCGTGTATCACCATCGCGACGGGTTGATCGGTCATCGGGAGTCCTGAAGGGTTGGGGCTTTCGCCGCCTGGAGCCATCGGATAGCGTCCGCCGCGAAAAACATGAAATCCCCAAAGACAAAAATATGAGGAAGCGATGAAGGCTCTGCTTAGCAAGGCGGTCGGCGGCCCCGACACTCTGGTACTCGAGGATATCGCCAGCCCGGTGGCCAAGCCCGGCTGGGCCGTGGTGTCCGTCAAGGCTTGCGGGGTCAACTACCCCGACGTGTTGATCATCGAGGATCGCTATCAGTTCAAGCCGCCGCGTCCCTTCGCGCCCGGCAGTGAAATCTCCGGCGTGGTCAAGGAAGTGGGCGAAGGCGTCACCAATGTGAAGGTCGGCGACAGGGTGCTGGCCAACACCGGCTCGGGCGGCATGGTCGAGGAAATGGCGGTGGAAAGCTCCCGCCTGGTGAAGATCCCCGACTCGATGCCCTTCGACGAGGCCGCCGCCTTCCTGATGACCTATGGCACCTCGTACTACGCCCTGAAGGACCGGGGATACCTGAAGCCCGGCCAGACCCTGCTGGTGCTGGGCGCGGCCGGCGGCGTCGGCCTGGCGGCCGTCGAGCTGGGCAAGGCCATGGGCGCCAAGGTGATCGCCGCGGCGTCGTCCCAGGAGAAAGTCGACCTTTGCCTCAAGCTCGGCGCCGATTCCGGCGTGGTCTATCCGCTCGGCCCGTTCGATCGCGACGGCCAGAAGGCTTTGGCCAACCTGTTCAAGGACGCTTGCGGCCCGGCCGGGGCCGATGTGATCTATGACGGTGTGGGCGGCGACTATGCCGAAGCGTCTCTGCGTTCGATCGGTTGGGAGGGTCGTTTCCTGGTGGTCGGTTTCCCGGCGGGTATCCCAAAACTGCCCCTGAACCTGACCCTGCTTAAGAGCTGCGACGTGGCCGGGGTGTTCTGGGGCGCGGCGGTGGCCCGCGATCCGGCCGCGCACCAGCAGAACGTCAAGGAGCTGATGGACCTTCATGCCGCCGGCAAGATCAAGCCATACATCTCCGAGACCTACCCCCTGGCCCGCGCCGGCGAGGCCATCACCCATCTGGCCAGCCGCAGAGCCCTGGGCAAGGTGGTCGTGACCATGGACTAAGCGCCGCGGACCGGCTCGCGACGCTTCGATAAACAACGATAACAAGAGGAAACACCGCCATGGCTGGACGCCTTGAAGGCAAGGTCGCGCTGATCACCGGGGGATGCTCGGGCATCGGGCTGGGCACGGTGGAACTGTTCCTGGGCGAGGGGGCCATGGTGGTGGCCGCCGACGTTCAGGACGAAAAAGGGGCGATGCTGGAGAAGCGTTTCCCCGACACCCTGCGCTATATCCACTGCGACGTGACCAACGAGGCCGATATCGAAGCCGCCTGCGCCTTGGCCGCCAGCGCGTTCGGCGGGCTCGATATCCTGTTCAACAACGCTGGCCACGCCGGCATGCCGGGCGGCGTCGAAACCATGACCGCCGAGGGCTGGGACGCGGTGTTCGTGCTGCTGGTGCGCGGCCCGGCGCTTGGCATGAAGCACGCGTTGCCGCTGATGCGCGCGCGGGGCGGCGGCTCGATCATCAACACCGCCTCGATCGCCGGTCTGCAGGCCGGCTGGGGGCCGCTGGCCTACTCCACCGCCAAGGGCGCGGTGATCCACATGACCAAATGCGCGGCGGCCGAGCTGTCGCCCCAGAAGATCAGGGTCAACGCTATCTGCCCGGGCCTGATCGCCACCTCGATCTTCGGTACGGCGCTGGGCCTGCCCCGCGACGCCGCCGACCAGATGGCCGCCATGGTCGCCGAGCGCGCGGCGGACGTGCAACCGGTGCCCAAGGCCGGCCTGCCCGCCGACATCGCCGCCGCCGCCCTCTATCTGGCCAGCGACGATTCGGCCTTCATCAGTGGGACCCACATCGTGGTCGATGGGGCCATCACAATCGGCGGCCGCCACGCCTGGGACCCGGCTTCTGGGTCACCGTTCGCCACCATCATGGGTGTGACGGCGGAACAGGTCCAGGAGATCGTGGGCGGCAAGGCTGAATAGCGCGCCCTACCGACGCCAGGGTGTCAACGCCCGGTATTCAGAAGTCTCGGTGATTCCCCGTCGGGTCACCTCGATCAGTTGTCGGCGGCACAACAGGCCGATCGCCGCCTGGACCGAGCGACGCGAGAGGCCGGTACGTTCGGCCATCTGGGCGTGACTCAAGGCGACCCGATGCTCGGCCGACGCCGCGGCCACGACCAGATAGACCAGATAGGCCGAGGCGCGCCGGTCGTGGCCGACGAGATCGCGCATCAGCGTCTCGACGACATACGGATCCAGGCGGAGCGGTTCTGGTGAAGCCATTGCCATAGCAATGATTGCGTTCCTTTGAACGGGCAAGCGGGGGAGTGTATTCCGGACCAAGGAGGCTAGACATGATCAAGCAGATAAAGTTCGTCGGCATCCCCGTGCGGGATCAGGACGCGGCCCTGGCGTTCTGGACCGAGAAGGTGGGCTTTCGCGTCGCGACCGATCAACCCATGGGGCCGGGCCAGAGGTGGATCGAGTTGAGCATTCCCGGCGCCCAGACCGGCGTCACCCTGTTCACGCCAGAGGGTCATGAGGACCGGGTCGGCAGCTTCTTCAACGGCTCCTTCGCCTGCGACGACGTGGAGCACACCTACCAGAAGATGCTGGCGCGGGGGGTGGAGTTCATGCAGCCGCCCAAGAAGGAACCCTGGGGAACCTCGGCGGTCTTCAAGGACCTGGAGGGCAATTCGTTCGTGCTTTCCAGTTCGTGAACGAAGCGCGGTTTCCGAGCCCTCGCCGGGCGTGGTAATGTGGAACCATGTCCGTCGCCACGCGCGTCAATCCCAGGGATTTCTTCACCGCCGATGAGTGGGCGCCGCTGGCCGCGCGCTCGTCCTGGAAGGGCCTAGCCCTGGTCGCCCATGCCTGGGCGGTGATCGGGGCGGCGACCGCCATGGCCATCGTCTGGCCGGTGACGATACCCCTGGCGGTGATGATCATCGGCGCCCGGCAACTGGGCCTGGCCATATTGCAG
>JANYFU010000354.1 GCA_025359665.1 Caulobacteraceae bacterium | reverse complement strand
ATCCGCCCCGCCGATGTTGAGCGGGGAGGCGACCATGTGGGTGGGACCCAGCCGTGGATGATCGATTGGCGCCGCCACGCCCAGATGCTTGACCTGCGGGTCGGCGAAGGCCTGGTCGATCGTATAGATCGGACCGCAGGGAATTCCCGCCGCTTCCAGCAGGCCGATCCAATGGGCGCTCGGCTGTGTCGCGGTTTCCTCAGCGATCGCGGCGTTGAGCGCGTCGCGGTGGATGACCCGACCTCGGCTGGACCGCCAGTCGGGGTTCTCGAGCCAGTCGGTTCGTCCCATGGCCTCGCACATCGTCTTCCACTGGGCCGGCCAGGAGGCGGCGATGTTGATGTGGCCGTCGGCGGTCGGATAGACGCTGGACGGGGCGATGGTCGGGTGATCGTTGCCGGTCTGGCCCGCCACCTCGCCGGCCATCAGCCAGCGCGAGGCCTGGAAATCCAGCATGAACAGCTGGCTCTCCAGCAGCGAGGTATGGACGAAGGCGCCTTCGCCGGTCCGCTCGCGCCGGAACAGCGCCATCATGATCGCCAGGGCCAACAGGTTGCCGGCGGTCATGTCGGAAACCGCGATGCCGGCGCGCATCGGCCCACCGCCCGGAGCGCCGGTAATCGACATCAGCCCGCCCATGCCCTGGGCTATCTGGTCGACGCCGGCCCGGTCGCCATAGGGTCCATCCTGGCCGAAGCCGCTGATGCTGCCGTAGACGAGGCGGGGGTTGATGGTCTTCAGATCTTCATAGGCGATGCCCAGCCGGTGCTTCACCGCCGGACGCATGTTCTCCACCACCACGTCCGCCGTCCGGGCCAGGCGCAGGAAGGCCTCATGGCCGCGCGGGGATTTGAGATCGAGGCTGATGGCCCGCTTGCCGCGATGCAGGTTCTGATAGTCGTAGCCGTCGCGCGCCGCCCTGGTTTCCGCGGACGCGCCGGGCGCCTGCACGATGATCACGTCGGCGCCCCAGTCGGACAGATGCCGCGCGCAGGTCGGTCCGGCCCGGGCCAGCGTCAGGTCCAGCACGACCAGGCCTTTCAGGGGTTGGTCGAACTCCGGCAGGACGAGAACTCCCTTCAGGCCACCAGGTTTTGGACCGGCCGGACATCGCCGCTGTTTGGGAACACCAAGGTACCTAGCTTGACGCGGTCCACGCCAAGATGTTCCTGAAGAACACCCTTGAACAGGCCGCGCATGTCCAGGGTCGGCGCGATGTCGCGGTTCTCGAACAGCGCGCGGGGCGCCAGCGTCGGCCAGTCGCCGATTATGCCGCCCACCTTCAAGGCGCCGCCCAGCACCAGGGCCGTGGAGGCGGTGCCGTGGTCGGTGCCCGCCGTGCCGTTGACCCGGGCGGTGCGCCCGAATTCCGTGGCCGTCACCACCACGGTGTCACGCCACGCGTCGCCGAGGCCCGCTGAAAGGCCTTCCAAAAAGGCATCGACATAGGTCAGCCGCGTGGCCAGCTGGCCCTGGGCGGCGCCTTGATTGGCGTGGGTGTCGAAGCCATCCAGAGACACCGCCGCCACCTGCTTGCCATCGGGCTGGGTCATCAGACCCGCCAGCGTGGCGCCGAGCTTGCGAGCCTGCGGGCGGCCTTGTCGTGGCGCCGCAGCCATGGATGCACCACCGCCCATCGCCGGGCCCGCCGCCATATCGGCCACGGCCGTCTTGGCCATCGCCTCCGTCGCCAGACCACTGGCGAGCGCCGGTCCGAGCAACGGATCATGGGCGTAGAGGTCCTGGAGAATAGCCGGCAGCCGATGGTCGATCTGAGCCCCGCCGCCGGGAGACCACGACGCCGCCTCGATGCGGCCCCTCAGGATCAGGGGAGCGGTAGCGCCGACGCTGATCGCCCGAACCTTGCCAAGTGGACCCATGGCCTCCACCGCCCGGTTCAGCCAGCCCGAAGCGGACCCATAGACGGTCGGGGCGCCGGTCTCCAGGATGTCCTGCGCTTCGAAGTGCGAGCGCAGCCGGTCCGGGGTGGCCACGGCGGGCGCGATTCGCGCCTGGCCCTTGATCGCCAGGTCGTGGATGCTGGTCAGCATCGGGTGAAGGCCGAAGGTGTGGTCCAGCTTCAGCGCGCC
>JANYFU010000352.1 GCA_025359665.1 Caulobacteraceae bacterium | reverse complement strand
GTCTGGTGTTCCGACCGCTATATCGCCCAGCAGGGCCACGCCGACGCGCACCAGACCTGCCTCGCCCACCTCGCCCGGGATGTCGCCTATGCGATCGAGGGCGGCGAGGACATTCTGCCGATGCGGCTCAAGCTATGGCTGCGCAAGGCCTTCGGCCTGGCGCGGGATATCGAAAGCCTCGCCGCCCCCACCATCGCCACAAGGCGGCGCGCGCTCGAACGGGCCCTCCAGGACATCCTCGACACCCCGACGACTTGCGAGTTGGCCAAGGCCGTTCAGAACAAATTCATACGGGCCAAGGATCAGCTCCTGACCTTCGCTCTCTGGCCCGGACAGGTCGAGGCTACCAACAATGGCTGCGAACGCGCACTGCGACCGGCCGTAGTCCAACGCAAGGTCACCAACGGCTACCGCGCGATGTGGGCCGCCAAAGGCGAGGCCGGTATCCGAACCGTCATCGACACCGCCCGCCTCAAACCCGGCGTCAACAGGTTCCACACCATCCTCAGTATCGTCACCAGCTGATTTCAGGCCCAAAAAGGGGGTGGGTAATTACGCCTTCCCTTCGTCGCCAAGTCCGAAGCGGCCGGCGTCGCCACGATCATCAACACCGTCACGACGGGAACGAAGGTCTATGCCGACGAAGCGTCATCGTGGGATGCGCTGCACGGCAAATTCCTGACGAAGCGCATCAATCACCGGGAAGCCTATTCGACGGATGAGGCTTGCACCAATTGGGCCGAGTCGTTCTTCAGCCGTATCCGCCGTTCTGAAATGGGCATTCACCACCATATCGCGGGCAAGTATTTGAACGCCTACGCGACCGAAATGTCGTGGCGCGAAGACAACCGCCGCGTGAACAACGGCGCCCAATTCCTCCGGCTGACCGGCGCGGCCCTGGCGCATCCGGTTAGCCGCCAGTTCAAGGGCTATTGGCAGCGCGCGGCGGCTTAAGTTTCCACACGCCAGCGTTTCGGCGAACCCTCGACCATGACCACGCCAGGGCGCCGAGGTAGCGTGGCGTGAAGCGAACACTCAATAGAAGATAGCGCGCCGCGATCTTCCCCAATGGCCGCAACGCGTCTGGCGATCTCACGGGCCGTCAGAGGCTCGCCAGCTTCCCGCAGCACGTCCAGGGCGGTTCGGGTCCAGTGCTTCGACCGTTCGCCCTTGTAGGGCCGCTTGGCGGGTATGGCTGACAGGTTCTCGCCTGGGCTGAAGATACGGAGCACCAGGCCAACGTGGCGCAGATCGTCCAGCACCGCGTCATTCCAACAATCGGCGGTGTATCGGATGCGGCCCTTCAGCTCGGCGTATTTGCGGCGAAGGCCGGTGACCACGAAGCTCGTTCCCATGGCGCAAGGGTAGCGTCAGAGCGTTGGAATCGCTTGGGTCTTGTTGGTCCACTTGCTACATAATACCGGAGGGATGTCGGAAACCGGCCAAGCATACTCATTGCCGCGTAGTGATGCGCGTCCAAGAACATCGGCGGGGAGATGATGTTCGGGCGAAGTCACGGTAGCCGGCTTATCCAAAAATCGTTCTGCCAGTCTTCGTAGCCAAGGAGCGTTCCGAACTCCCGCTCCTTTTGGTGCGACCAAGGCCCGGGTCGATCAAGCAACGCCAACATCGCGTCGATCCGCCATTCCTCCCCAGGCAGAGAATAGAAAATCCGTTGGTGTGACAGGTGGGGAAGTTGGGGGACGGGGCTAACGTGAACGCGCCGGCTAAACCGTCCAGCCTCCACGTGGCGATCGAACATCCTTAGGTATCGAGCAACGCAATCGACCCAACGCCCATCGATTTCGGAAAAATACGCAAGGGGCTTAGTCCCCTTCAACATGAGGCCAAGCTCTCTGTTGGTGTGGACGAGATATGGAAGAGCGCGGAGAGCCTGAAGCTGCATGTTCTCATCATAGGCGCCAGCCGACATGCCCGCCACGGATCAGGTGCGAAACCGACGTAGGGATCAGGGTCGAACTCAGCGGCGAAAGCAGATTCCGGACAAGGGCGCATAAGGGCGCAGGCGGGCGCGGCTGATCCTCTTCCGTGCGTTGACCTGCCGGCCGCGATCGGGCGGCTTGTGTAGTTACAAATCCATAATTATATGGAAACCAATGACGAGCGTCCGATTTGAATGGGACGAGGCTAAAAACCTCTCAAATCAGCGCAAGCATGACGGCGTGAGCTTCGAGGAAGCCCGGCAGGTATTTCAGGACCCGCTGCATGTCTCGGTGCAGGATCGTGTCGAGGACGGCGAACAGCGGTGGCAGACCGTTGGGTCGGTCCAGGGCGTTGTGATCCTGCTGGTGGCGCGCACGGTCACGGCGGAAGACGCCGACGGCGGATCGGTTGAGGTCATCCGCATCATTTCAGCGCGACGGGCTACGCCGCGAGAGAGGCGACACTATGAAAACGAAGCTTGATAACCACATCGCGGAAACCCCGCCGGCGCTGACCGACGCGCAGCGCGAACACCTGGCCGAGCTGGCGGCGCTGCCTGACGAGTCGATCGACACCAGCGATATCCCCGAGCTGTCCGACGAGGCATGGAGCGCTGGCGTGCGTGGGCGCTTCTACCGGCCCGTGAAACAGCAAATTACCGCCCGCGTGGACGCCGACGTGCTGGATTGGCTCAAGTCGCAGGGGAGGGG
>JANYFU010000333.1 GCA_025359665.1 Caulobacteraceae bacterium | reverse complement strand
CGTGGCCGCCGCCAAGCGACTGTCGGACGATCGCGCCTTGGAGGTCGCCTACTTCAAGACCGCCGAGATCACGGCCCTCATGCAGACCTGGGGCGCCCCGCGTCTGCACCGGATCGAATTCTTCATGACCCGCGAAGGCGGACTCAAAATCCTGCAAGGCCTTCTGCTTCGCCAGCCTTGCAGCCGCGTGCGACTGCTGGAGGCCGCCACTTTCTCCAAGACCGACATCGCCAATGTCTGCGGCGTCTCCCGCATCCACCTCAACACCCTGCTCGAGGACGCCGAGTCGGAAGGATTGCTGATCCGGGCCGGTCGCGCCACCGTCGTGCTCGATCCGGCGCTGAGCGACAGCTACGCGCTTTGGGTTGCGATGCAAATCCAGGCCGCCCGCCTCATCGCCGAGGCTGTCCTGGCCCACGGAACGTAGATTTCCGTCATCCTCGCCAAACCGTTCCTGGCCGGCATAGGAAACGCTGACGAAGTTTGTGTTTCAGCATCGCGCTCGGCGCGCGGGCTATCGGGGGTGCGGCGTGACGACCAAGATTCTCTCGGGGAATTTCCCCTCCGGTTACACCCTGTCGGCCAGCTACAGCGGCGTCAGCATTGTCAGCGGCGCCTATCTGCAGGGTATTGGCCTGATCACGCCGAGCCTCGCCACCATCACCAATGCCGGCACGATCCGCTCGACGGGAATCTTCGGCCACGCCGCGATCAGCATGCAGGGTGGCGGGTCGCTGTCCAACAGCGGTAGCGTCCGGGGCGGGCTTGGCGCTCAAGGGACCACGGGCGCCGGCGGGTTTGGTTCCGTCGGAGGCGCGGGTGGCGCGGGGGTGCTCGCCACCACGGCGGCGGCCACCATCAGCAACTCCAACTCGATCTCTGGCGGCTACGGGGGGCAGGGCGGGACGACGAGCGTCGCCGGGAGCGGCGTTGGCGGGACCGGCGGGATGGGCGGCGTCGGGGTCGATCTGGCGGCGGGCGGCGTCGTGGCCAACGGCGCGGGGTCGATCCTTGGCGGGCGAGGCGGACAGGGCGGGTTCATCACCAGCACGGGCGACGGCTACTCGACATACGGTGGCCAGGGTGGCGTTGGCGCCGCGGCCGTGACCCTCGAGGCTTCCGGGTCGGTCACCAACGGAACTGGCGTGATCGTCGGCGGTCAGGGCGGAGCCGGAGGCAATGGCGCCACAGGCAACTATGAGTTCGTCGGCGGCGATGGCGGGACTGGCGCCGCCGGCGTGATGCTCAAGGCCGGCGGGGTCGTCACCAATGCCGGGGGCACGATCGCCGGCGGCCAGGGCGGTGTCGGCGGCAGCGCCTATTATGGCGGCGCGGGCGGGGCCGGCGGGGCCGGCGTGGTGTTCGCGGCCTACGCCACGCTGATCAACACCGGACTGGTCAGGGGCGGCGCCGCGGGCGGAAACGGCGGCCCCCGGCGGATCTTCCATAAGCCCGGCGCGGCGGCCGATGGGGTAGACCTCGCGGCCGGTGGGTTGGTGACCAACGGGTCGGCGACCGCCAAGACCGCCACGATCACCGGCGTTGTCGGCGTCTCCACCGCCGCCGGGACAACGGCCACGGTGACGAACTTCGGCACGATCCAGGGAACCGGCGGCGTCTCGGTGCGGCTGGCGGCAGCCACCGACCGCCTGATCGCCGAGTCGGGTTCAAGCTTCCTCGGCGCGGTGCAAGGCGGTGGCGGGACGCTCGAACTGGCCGGCGGCCAGACGACCCTGTCCAACCCCGGCGGCGGCAATACGCTGTCGGGCGCGGTCACCATGACCGAGTCCGGATTCGCGGCCTATGTCGTCGACGGCGGCGCCACCCTGACCAATTTCGTCGCCCTCACCACCGCAACCTCGCTAACCGGCGCCACGGCCCGATTCATGGCCGAAATCGGCTCGTCGGCGAGCGGCACGGTCACCGGCGGCGGCGGAACCCTCGAACTGGCCGGCGGCACGGGGACCCTGACCGGGCTGGGCGCCACCGCCACCGTGTCCGGCTCTGTGGCGATGACGGTCAGCGGCTTCGGAACCTATCAGATCGACACGGGCGGAACCTGGACCCTGACGGGGGCCAACACCCTGGCCGTGGGGCAATCGGTCACCGACGCCGGCTTGGTGATCAACACCGGGACGCTGCGGGCCACCGGGACGTCGAGCCTTGCGGGGCTCAATCTGAGCGGCGCGGGCGCCGTGACCAACAGCGGCTCGATCGGCGGCGCTCTCGGCGCCAATGGGTCGAACAACAACTATGGCTATGGCGGGAACGGGGCGTCCGGCGGCGCGGGGGTCCAGGACGGCGGCGCGGGTGTCGTCACCAACAGCGGTGTCATCTCCGGCGGGGCTGGCGGCGGCGGAGGTCACGGGAATCTCTCCCTGCGCGGCAGCCGCGGCGGGACCGGTGGGGCGGGCGTCTCACTGACCGGCGGCGGCGCTGTGTCGAATACAGGGACCATCCAGGCCGGCGCCGGCGGCGCGGCCGGGTTCCGCGGCAATTATCAGATCGGCTATCCGGGCGCGGCGGGCGACGGCGTGCTGATCACCGCCGGCGGTTCGGTGGTCAATGGGTCGGCCGGCTCGACATCGGCCCTGATCGCCGGTGGAATCGGGGTTGGCGTCTCCGGAAGCGTGGCGGTCACGGTGACCAACTTCGGC